>JASHOT010000401.1 GCA_030040965.1 Candidatus Sulfotelmatobacter sp.
AAATGGAACATGGGCTGGATGCACGACACGCTGCATTATTTTTCCGTGGACCCCATCTTCCGGCGTTATCACCATTCCAATCTCACTTTTTCGCTGTTGTATGCCTTTAATGAAAACTTCATCCTGCCGCTCTCGCACGATGAGGTCGTGCATGGCAAAGGATCGCTGATCGGGAAGATGCCGGGTGATGAATGGCAGCGCTTTGCCAATCTGCGCCTGCTGTTCGGCTATATGTACGCGCAGCCGGGAAAGAAGCTGCTGTTCATGGGCGGAGAGTTTGGCCAGGTTCGCGAGTGGGCGCACGACTCAAGCCTGGAGTGGCACGTCACCCAATATCAGGTGCACCGCGGCGTGCAGGCGTGGATGGAACAACTGAATCGCTTTTACCGCAGCGAACCCGCCATGCACGTTTTCGACAACGATCCCGCCGGATTCGAGTGGGTCGATGTCAACGACAACGCCAACAGCACGATCTCGCTGCTGCGCAAAAGCGAGTCTGCGGGTGATACCGTGCTGGGCGTCTTCAACTTCACTCCCGTGCCGCGCCTCGGATATCTCGTCGGCGTTCCACACGGCGGCTATTGGCGGGAGATGCTCAACAGCGATGCCCGCGAATACGCCGGCAGCGGCATGGGCAATCTGGGCGGAGTGCAGGCGCAGGAAGTTCCGCAACACGGCCGGCCGTTTTCATTGAAGCTGACATTGCCGCCGCTGGCCGCGGTGTTCTTGAAAGCGGTATCGTAGCGCCAGCCTTCCTCCGGCATTTTGTCGCTTCGCGACCTTTATCATTCCAACGCATCGGCCTCGGCAACACCACTCCGACAGCCGCTGGGTCTGGTCGGCGCGCCCATGCTATTCTCGCTTTAAGCGCGGCATCATGCGGATTCTCACCCGCTACATTCTTCGTGAAGTTACGGCCCACGCCCTGATCGGCGTGGCGATCTTCACCTTTGTTCTGTTCACCCGCGATCTGGGACGCATTCTCGAACTGATCGTCCGCGCCAGCGCGCCGCTGCCCAGCGTGGCGGAAATTTTCTTTTTCACTGTTCCGCTCGCGCTCACCTACACGATTCCTATGAGCGTGCTGGTCGGCATTTTGATCGGGCTCAGCCGACTCGCCGCCGACTCGGAAATTACCGCCATGCGGGCCAGCGGCATGGGCGTATGGAGTTTTCTTCGCGTTCTCTCTATCTTCGTTCTCGCCGCGTGGGCGTTGGCGATGGCCAATGGCCTGTATATCGCGCCCCGCTCGCAAGCGGCACTCGCCCATCTGGAAGACAGGCTGAAGGGATCGCAGGTCTCATTTGAGGTGCAGCCGCGCGTCTTCTACGAAGGCTTCCCGAAATACGTTCTCTACGTGCAGGACGTGAAGAACGCGCAAGGCGCGGCCGTGTGGAAAGACGTCTTCATGGCCGACATCTCCGATGCCACCAATCCAACCATCACGCTGGCGAAGGAAGGCATCGTCGTCAGCGAAGGTCCGGATCGTCTGCATCTGCATTTGATGAAGGGATCGGCTCACGAAACCGATCCCAAAGATCCAAATCACTACCAGATCTCGACCTTTCAGCAGACCGACATTCCCATCGACCTGCCTTCGAGTGAGAACAAAGCGGAAGAGTCTTTTCCCTCGGCAACCATGGATACCGGCGCCTTGCGCGACAAGGCCGCGCACAGCGATCCCATTTCAGCCCGCTGGTATCTGATCGAATTCCATCGCCGCTTCGCTCTGCCGACCGCTTGTCTGGTGCTGGCGCTGGTCGGAATTCCTCTCGGTCTGTCGTCGAAAAAAAGCGGCAAATCCGGCGGCTTTGTTCTGACGATTTTGCTGGTCTTTCTCTACTACACGATTTCTCTTATCGGAGTTTCGTTGGCGCGACAGGGCCGCGTTTCACCCATGTTTGGGGCGTGGCTGGCCGATCTTGTCTTTCTTGCCCTCGGGATTTTTCTGCTGATTCGCTCCGAGAAGCGCCCCTTCGAACTCGGATCGTTTCGCGTAGCGAAGAAGACGGCTTTACCGGCGCCCCGCATGAACATGGTCCGCGGACGGCGCGAAAATGCATTTGAACGCGTGTCCACGCGGCGCCGCGTCTTCAGCGCCAGCTTTCCCACGCTCATCGATGACTACATCCTGCGTGACTTCTTTCTCTATTTGGTGATGATTCTTTCCACCTTTACTGTTCTGGTTGCTGTGTTTACGCTCTTCGAGTTGCTGGGCGACATTCTTCGCAACCAGGTCCCTGCGAAAATCGTGGCGGAATACCTGCTGAACGTCACGCCTTATTTGCTCTACACCGTTGCCCCGCTGGTCATGCTGCTTGCCGTGCTGGTCACTTTTGGCCTGATGCAACGCTCCAACGAAATCACCGCGATTAAAGCCACAGGCACCAGCATCTACCGCATCATTACACCGGTGATCGGGGCGGCCGCCGTTTTGGCCGCAGGACTTTTCTTCGCCGACCAGTTCTATCTCCCCCACACTAACAAGCGCCAGGAAGCGCTCCACAACCAGATCAAGGGCAAGCCCCCGCAAACCTATCTTCGCCCGGATCGCAAATGGATATTCGGCGAGAACAACGACATCTACTACTATCAGTTTTTCGATGCGGATCGGAACCAGTTCGGCAATGTCAGCGTTTTTCACCTCGACCGCCCGAGCTTCACCATCACGCAGCGCATCCACGCCGACCGGGCCCATTGGGCGGATAATCTCAATCGCTGGGTATATGAGCAAGGCTGGGATCGCACTTTAAACGTCGCGGCCATCGCCAACTATCACACCTTCGACGTCGCAACCTTCCCCTATCTGCCGGAAACGCCTTCGTATTTCAAGAAAGAAGTCAAGCAATACACCGAAATGAATTATGAGGAGCTGCACCGCTACATTCGCGATCTGCAACAGAGTGGATTTGATGTCGTGAGACTGCGCGTGCAGCTCAACAAGAAACTCTCCTATCCGCTGATCACGCTGATCATGGCAATCGTGGGTATTCCCTTCGCGTTGTGGGGCGGCAACAAGGGCGCGATTACTGGAGTCGCCGTGGCCGTGGGGATGGCGGTTATCTACCTGGTGGTGTCACCGCTGTTTGAAGCTATGGGAAACGCCAGCCTGCTCCCAGCCGCATTGGCCGCATGGTCGCCCGATTTGATCTTTGCCCTGGTTGGGGGATATCTGATCCTGAAAGTCCCAACGTAAATTTGCGGCGGTCGGGGCGAGATTTCGCGGAGCCGAAGACCGATGGCCGACGACCCGATTTCTACTTCACCGCCAGCCCGTATGGATAGTTATCAGTCTGAATCGACGGTACGCCCACGAGCGAGCCAGTTGAGGGTGACATCGAGTATTGCGATACCGTCGCGGCGATAAAGTTGGACACAAACAGCCAACTGTCGTCGGAACGCAGCGCCATCGCGGTAGCTCCCGACCCTGCCGCCACCGGCGAAGGCGTCAGCGGGGTAATGCTTCCCGAGACCGTGCTGATGCGGAACGGCGAGATATTGTTGGTGCCATTCAGTACATACACAAAGTTTCCATACGCATCGACGACGATCTGGCCCGGGAAATTCGCACTCCCGATGTTGCTGAACGGAGAGCCGGTGATCGCCCGCAGGCTGCCATCGCCGTTCGGCAGCACGCTGGCCGGCGGACACGACGAAGATTGGCTCGCTCCACCATTGCAAATGCTGAACGCGCTGATGCTGTTGCTTGTGCCCTGGTTCGAGACATAAACGAACCGATTGCAGGGATCGACCGCTATGCCCGAGGGGACCTGTCCGGCTTGAAACGATGGAGGCGAGCCGAAGTCAGGCGGAGGCCCAAGAGCTCCGGTCGAAGTATCCACCGAAAATTCCCAAATCATGCCGGTCAGCGTCGAATCCGCGACGTACAAGTATTCGGCGGTGGGCGGCGTGTTGTTGGAGCAGACTGCGTTCAGCACACCGTTCACGATCGGAGGAAAGACGGTGGGGCTGACCGCAAGAGTGGTCAAATTGTTCGGCGGCACATTGCACGACACTGGAACTGTAAACGGTGATCCCGTCACTTCCGTCAGAGTTCCGTTACTGACGCTGAACACCGAAATCGCACCCGGGACCGCATTGCCGTTGGAGTCATTTGTAGCGGAATCGGCCACGAAAAGATATTGTCCAGCCGAATCCATCGCCATATAAACGGGCAAGACTGCCACGTCAGGCTCCATGGTCGGCTGTCCGCTGCTGCCGGAAAGACACACGCCAACGGTCGCCGTGTTGAGACTGTACGTCGTTCCTTTATCCGACAATGTTCCATCCCCGTTCACGTCGAATACGGTAATGTCGGTGGGACCCGGGCATTGCGAGGTGCCGCGCATGATCACATACGCGTGCGTCCCCGACGGATCCAAAATCATCCAGTACGGGAACCCCGGCAACTGGCAGGTCAGATCCGCCGTGTCCTGCACGGTATTGGTAATTTGAGCCACGCGGCCACTCGCCAAACTAAAGCTGAACGACTGCAACAGCGCCGAACCCTGGCTGCCGATCACCAGCAGCCCATCCGACGAGGAGTTATATGTGCTCGAGCACGCGAGCAACAATGCGATCAGTATCAGTGTCACCACGCCCAGCAGCCATGCACGTCGTTTCGACATTCTTCGCCCGATCTCCAGTTTATAGGGTTTACGCAGCTTACCGGCGACGGGCACAATCGCGCCCCTTCCGGTCGACCTTGTCCGGTCTATCTATCTGTAAAAGCGGGAAAATCTCAACCCATTTATGTATCAGGAAAGCGCGGGAAGAGCAAACCCCGCAACCCCTGATTGGAACCGCAGAAGGCCTCAGAAGTTGCCTGAAAGGAAATTGACCCGGCAAAAGTCACGAAGGAGAGAAAGATGGGCGAGGTTTATTGGCCGGAAGAAGCCTAGAAAACGAGCAATCCGCTCCCCCCGTGCAACGCGAGCAAGCTACGCCATGGTCCCAGACGAAACCGGTTCCGGCAATGGCCCAACTGTCTTTCCGCCAGCGATTAGCGGCAGTCGGATTTCCACAGTCAACCCTCCGCCCGGCCGATTCTTGGCGGCAACCTTGCCGCCGTGAAATCTGACCGCTCGTTCGGTGATGGCCAATCCAAGTCCTGCGCCGCCGGTCAACCTGCCGCGGGAATCGTCCAGCCGATAAAACGGTTCAAACAGCTTTCCCAAGGCATCTTCCGGGACGCCAGGCCCGGAATCGCTCACCGCAACCAGCGCATCCGCTCCCTTGTCGGCCGGCACAGTGCTCACCTGGATTTCAACCGAGGTTCCTTCCTGCGTGTAGCGGATGGCATTGCGCACAACGTTCTCGACCGCGCTGTGCAGTAGGGAAGCATTTCCGCGGACTCCCCAATCTCTCCCAGGGATCATGGTATGCACATGGCAATGGCGTGCCTGCGCCTCAAATTCCGCATCCTCGGCGACACTCAGCACCAATTCGTCCAGCGGCACGGGCGTCTGCGGCACGCGCTGCTCGCCATCTTCCAGCCGAGCCAGGGTGAGAATTCTGCTGATCATCTCGTTCAGGCGGCTGGCCTCGAGCTCGATCCGATCCAGCATTTCCGCACTTTCCACGTTGGCCCGCTGCCGCGCCAGACCAAGCGCCACGTTCAATCGGGCCAGTGGCGAACGCAGCTCATGAGAGATGTCATTAAGCAGTCGGGACTGCGCTTTCACGAGAATCTCCAGCCGCTCTGCCATAGCATCGAAATCGCGCATGAGTCCAGCAACCTCATCTCGCCGGCTGGCCGCGGGAGCACCACTTCGCGCCGTCAGATCCCCGGCCGCCAGCTGTCGTGTCGCCGCACGCAACCGCACAATCGGCTTGGTCAGAAACCACGACAGCAGGTAGCAGACCAGTCCCGAAGTCGCCATCAAGAGGGCGATGCCCGTGAGGGGAAAGCCGTGTGGTCCGAAAAAGAAGCGTGGGCCCGGAGGCGGCATCAGGGCAATGACATAGCGATGCCCGTCGGAGGAGGCGCGAGATTCGGTCAGAACTCTCAGCGGCGGAAATATAATGCCTTCCCGCGGCGGGATCGGCTTGCCCATCGCCATACTCTGCGCCGAGCTTGGAGCATGGCGTCCCGAAATCTCTTTTCCATGCTCGTCGAACACGTAGACGCGCACGTGCTGCGCCGCCTCCAGATTCACCAGGTAATCGTGGACCTCATTCTCGCCGCCGTGTTCGTAGGCGGCGATGGCATCGGCCACCGCGGTACTGCGGAGCGCTTCCCAGGTAGCATTCCGCTGCTGGCGGAAGACGGCGACGAAGGCGAATGTCAAAACGACGAATAGCGCAATCGCCATCCAAAACGACACAAAGATCCGCAGGAAAAGACTTTTCATGCTAACGCCCTAGGTTGTCGCCTTCGACTTCTCTCGGGGACGGGCAAAAATATATCCTACGCCGCGCACGGTCTTGATGTGTTCGTCATTTTCCGTGTCACCCAGCTTCTTGCGTACTTTGCTGATATGCATATCAATGCTGCGATCAAACGGAGAAAACTTGCGGCTGAGAACGGCATTAACCAGCCTCTCCCGCGGCACCACGCGGCCGGCTTCGCGCAACAGCACCTCCAGCAGGTTGAACTCGACCGAGGTCAGATCTACGGGCTTGCCCTCCATGCGTACGGTCCGCGACGCAGGATCAAGTTCCACTTCACCGACACGCAAGATGTCGGGAGCCTGGGCACTACTTTCGCCTCGCGTCCGGCGCAGCACGGCGCGAATTCGCGCCACCAATTCCCTCGGATTAAATGGCTTGGGAAGATAATCGTCGGCGCCGATTTCGAGGCCGACAATCCGGTCGACATCCTCGCCGCGCGCCGTCAACAGCAACACCGGGAGGCGCGATGTCGCCCGAATCCGGCGCAATACCTCAAATCCATTGATCCCGGGCAGCATAACGTCGAGAACCGCCAGCAGATATTCTCCGGCGTCAGCTTTTTTTAATCCGCTTTCGCCATCGTGTACGCAATCGATCGCGAACCCTTCCGCGGCGAGATACTCTCCCACGAGATGACAAAGCTCGACATCATCGTCAATTACCAATATGCGTTCCATATGTTATGTGTGCAAAGATTCCAGCAGCAAGACAATTGTGCACCAAGAGCGAAAATACGAGGTAGTAAAGAATTGTCAAACGCAGGCGACGCGGTTTCGAGGAGCATCTCGAGTCTTCCTGTTTTGACAAAACTTTACTCGTCTTGACCGAATTTTTCGTGCCATCCCGCCCTCAGCCGTGTTCCTATAGATACGCGCGAGATTAGGCATGAGCGAAATCCCGCGTTCCGAAATATCGTGTTCCGAAACACCAGGAGTCAGCCATGAAGACGATTCGCTTCCGCCTGTTAGTTGCAAGTTTGGCAGTTCTGCTCGGCACGGTTTTGGCACATTCGCAAACCGCGGCAGATGCACCGCCTCCACCTCCCATGGGCCACGGGCCCGGATTTGGCCTCGGCCATATGGGGTTCTTCGCCAAGCAGTTGAACCTCACGGATGAGCAAAAAACGCAGATGAAGGCGACCTTGCAGAAGGAACGGCGGAACATCGAGCCGTTGATGCGCCAGCAGCATGAGATTGATTTGCAGCTTCGCCAGTTTGCGGAAGGAACGTTTGACGCCGAGAAGGTGCAAGGTCTAGCCGCGCAGAAAGCTCAGGTTCAAAGCCAGCTTACGGTGGCTGAGACGCGTATTCACGGCGAACTCTATCAAATGCTGACGCCGGAACAGCAATCGCAGCTGAAACAGCTGGAGGCCGAACACGAGGCCCGCATGCAGCAGCACATGCAGTCGGGGCAAGCGCCTCCGGAGGAAGAATAGTTCCGGACTGAGCTCCAATAATCTCTCTACTGCGCGGTGCGAACCGACCTGCTCGCACCGCGCAGGTTCTTTTCCACAGATTTCAAGAAACTCGTACATCGTTGACTGTATTGTTCCCGTCCATCGCCGGTATTAGTTTTCCGGCATGGCTGTAATTTCTATGCAAACGTCTGAAGTCAAATCCGCAGGGCCCACAGGCGCCATTCCCCCGGTCCAATCCGGAAACTGGCGAGATTTGTACGTTGCCGCTCTACTTGAAGGCAACGTGCAGCGTGTTCCGGACCTTATTGCGACGGCTGAACAGGCGATCGTCAACCGTGCCCGAGAGTTGTTCGGGGTGGTAGGAGATCACATTCAGGAAGAGGAAGCTCTCGACGACGCACTTTACGCGCTTCACGCGTTGAAGAGCTGCCTGGCAATGCACGGCCGTTTCGCCGAAGCCGCCTAGCGCCTGACCTTCAGCAACGACCGTGCCTTCGTTTGCCTGCTTTGCCCAATCGATTTGGTAAGTTCCAATCCCTTGCGTAAACCTTATGCCCGCGGTCGTGCCTAGGCAACAGGAAACACGTTCCAACGCACGCCTCGAACTTCCTTTGCGTCCTGCCTGTTAGAATTTCATCCATTAGTTGAATGTTTCCCAAGAACCTGCAGCCGCTCCTGCCCTACCTGAAGCGTTATCGCTTGGGCTACGCCTTCGGCACGCTGTGTGTTCTTCTCACCAATGGCATCTGGATTCTTTTCCCCCTCGTCATTGGGCGCGCGGCCGACGATCTTAACGAAGGCGTTACCAGCCGCAAGTTGCTCGTTTACGCCGCAGTGCTCATTGGGATCGCCATCACCAAAGGCATTTTTCAGTTCCTCACGCGCTGGGTCGTGATCGGCATCTCGCGCGACATCGAGTTCGATCTGCGCAACGACCTGTTCGCGCGCCTCGAAAGCCTCTCTTATTCCTATTACCAGCGACATCGCACCGGCGACATTATGGCGCGCGCCACCAATGACCTCAACGCCGTGCGCATGCTGCTCGGCCCAGCGATCATGTACTCGGCGAACACCATCGTCTACACGGCTGGCGCCTTGTCGTTCATGATCGCCATCAGTCCGAAGCTGACTTTTTACACATTTCTGCCGCTTCCCATCGCCAGCATCGTGATCCAGTACTTCGGGCGGCAGATTCACGATCGCTTCGAGCGCATTCAGGCCATGTTCTCGGAAATCTCCGCACGCGCGCAGGAGAATTTCTCCGGAGCACGGCTGATCCGCGCCTACGTTCAGGAAGAAGCCGAGATTCGCGCTTTCGAACGGGAAAACAAGGAATATATCCATCGCAGCCTCAAGCTCGTTCGGCTGATGGGCATGCTCTGGCCCACGCTGGAACTGATGCTCGGCTGCGCCATCGTGCTTGTTCTGTGGCTGGGCGGACGCGAAGTATTAATCGGCGAATCGACCATCAAGCTGGTTTCGCACCTGGCCACGTCCAATCCTCAGGTCACCAACACTCTGCTGCTTTCAGGCACCATGAGCGTTGGACAGTTCGTCTCCTTCACCACATTCATGGTTCAGCTCACCTGGCCAATCATCGCGCTGGGATGGGTCATCAACATCTTCCAGCGTGGCACAGCCTCGCTCGGGCGCATCAACGAAATCATGAACGAAAAGCCCGAAATTATGGACGACCCCGAGGCGCGGAACCTCCAGGCAGCAGAGTGCGAAATCCGCGGCGAAATCGAGTTCCGCAAACTGAACTTTTCCTATGACGAAAGGGCGAACCATGACGCCGGAAAACATGGCGAAGAGAACAATAGCAACGAGAAAGGCGGCAGGCAGGTCCTGCACAACGTCAACTTGCGCATCCCCGCCGGAAGCAGTCTCGCCATCGTCGGCCCGACCGGGTCGGGCAAGACCACGCTGGTCAACCTAATCCCCCGCATCTACGATGCCGAACCGGGAAGCGTTCTTATCGACGGCCGCCCCATCCGCCAATATCCGATCGCCTCACTGCGCCGCAATGTCGGCTTCGTTCCGCAAGAGACATTTCTGTTCAGCGATCAGATCCGCGACAATATTGCGCTCGGAGTAAATTCCTCCACGAACGAGGAAATTCGCGACGCAGCCGAGGCGGCCAACATCGCCGCCGATATCGAAAGTTTTCCCGAGTCGTATAACACCATGGTGGGCG
>JASHOT010000402.1 GCA_030040965.1 Candidatus Sulfotelmatobacter sp.
ATCACAGTCACCGGATTTTCGCTCAACGGCATTCCGCCCCAGGAACCGTGCCTCTCGCAAAACATGACCATGACCGTCGAAGCCCGTGCCTTCAGCCAGGGCAACGACATTACCAGCATCGTCGGCCCGTTTACCTGGTCGGCGAATAACAGCGCTGTGGTGAGAATCACGCCAATCGTAACCAACGTCGTGTTCAACGGATTCACCTTCAACACAAGCCTCAATCAGGCCACATTGACCGCGGTCAATCCCGGGCTCACACAGGTCTATGCCACCGCAAACGGGGCCTTTAGCGGCTCGTTTACACAAATGCAGTATCAGAATGCCGGGGGCACGACTTCTCCTCCACTGGACTTCTTTGAAACCTGCAACATCCAGAACATTACGCTTCAGATCGGCGCCGCCGGTGTTCAGCAAAACGGGCAAACCACTTTCGTCACCGCTAAGGGTGGCGCAGAACCCGCCAACGCCACGGTCACCGACGTCATGGGTTACACTTCTCTGCCGTCGACCAACGGTGGCGTCGTTCTCAGCAAGATTCCATTAACCTGGTCCGCCAGCCAGCCTGCGGCGATGAACGTGGCCACGGGTTGCACACTCTCGTGCAGCATCTCCACTCCATCGGTCGGCTCCGCTACGATCACCGCTGCCTGTTCGCCGCCCACCTGTAATATCGGATTTCCCTACGTCCCGCCCTCGCTTTCGACGGCGACGCAAATTGCCACTTGTAATTCATTTTTCCAGGCGCAGTATCCCCAGTTCGTTGGCTGCGAAGAGCTCATTCCCGCGCCGGTGTACGCGCTCTCGCCAGTTACGTCTTCCCAACCCGTGCCGCAGACTGGAGGAATCTCCGGACTCATCACCGGGGCAACGACGACGGCCACGGTTCTAGCCAGCAGCACCGGATGCGCGACCGTGCCGCCCATCACCTGCACGACCGGCATCTACAGCTTCGCGACCGCCAAAGATACTCCCGGCAGCGTCAATATCATGCCCATCAGCGCCAATTCATTGCTCTTCGATCTCGGTGGCGACAAGGCCTACATGGGCAGCCAATATGGAGCGCAACTGGTGAATCCGGCAAACTTCGGCACGAATAGTGGCATCTATACGCCCTTAGGGACGGTCACTGGGCAGATTCTGGCAATCTCCAACAGTGGTACCATCGCCGCATTCTCAGACACGGTTCAAACCCCGAATCAGGTCTACATCGTCAACGCCGCCAACGCCAGTGGGATCTCATCGACCGCCCTCAACATCAATCAGGCCGTGGGCGGAGCTTTTTCTCCCGACGGATTGAAAACATTCATCCTCGGCGATCTCGGCGACGCGCTTTACGTCTACTCCGCCCTTCAGGCGCTGCAAGGACCCGGCCTCGAGGGACCCGGATCCAATCCACAGTTGGCTCTCACCGGCCGCGCCAACTCCATCGCCTTCTCGCCGAACGGCGCCTTCGCCTTCGTCACGGAAACTTCGCTCAACAACAGCACTCCCAACCTCACTACCTTCAGCGTTTGCGACAATTCTGTCGTTCCGATCCTCGTCGACTTGCCCTCGAACCCGCTGTTCATGCGGGTATTGCCCGCCTTCCAAGTTCCCTATACCGACTCTTCCGGCAATCCAATTCCCGACGGTGTTCATATCTTTATTCTCGATTCCACCGGATTCGATGTGATCACGGCCACCGTCACGCCCAACCCCTCCGGCCTGTCTTGTCCCGAGACCCTTACGTTTAACTCGTTCGTGGTGAACGGCACGACCCAGTACTATCAACGCCTGGAACTTGGCCAGGGCACGATACAGCCGCTCAACTTTTTCGCAAACGCCGATGGATCGCTGCTTTACGTCGTCGTCAACGACAGTTCGGGCATTTTGGTCTATAGCTTTGGCACCCGCAGCGTCAGCGCCATCCCCCTGCAAGGCAACGCCATTCCCCAGTTCGCGGCTATCACCGTCGACGACGGAACAATTGTTGCCGCTGGCAGCGACGGCATGCTCCATGAAATCAGTACCAACAACGGGGGAAGTGACCTGTATCAGATTCCATTCCCCGACCTGCCGGATTACCTCAATCCGTTTTGCAGCTTCACTCCCTCGGGGGGGCCCTGTACGTTCAACCTTCTTGCCGTGCGGCCGTAAGCGAGTTGCGTGTAACTTGCCTCCTTGTGCTCAAAGTCGGCTGAACGCAGAAAGAATAAAGCGAAGATTCGCCGGCTTGCCGGCCGGCGACTCTTATGCCCGGTTTTAAACGGCCGACGCCTGAGGACTGACGACCGACGACCGTTTCACTGACTGCTGCTCTCCAACTCTTTGCCCACGCTGTCCAGCACTCCATTCACGAAGTGCACCGACTCCGGCGAGGAAAACTTTCGCGCGATTTCTAGCGCCTCATTGATCACCACCGCACGCGGCGTCTCCGGATATCCCAACAACTCCGCTACCGACGCACGCAGCAGGTTCCGATCGACCGCCGCCATGCGGTCCATGCGCCAGTGCTCGGCGTGCTTCTCGATCAGCCCGTCAATCTCGGAACCGCGGTCCGTCGCGACGCGAAACAGATCGTCGGCAAATCCGCGCACCTCAGCGCTGGCCGTGCCGTGCTCCGCCCAGAACGTGTTCCGCACGTGCTCGGCGTCCTGCTTGCCCATGTCGAGCTGAAACAGCATCTGCAGCGCCAGTTCTCGGGATTTGCGTCGTGTGCCCATAAGAGCGTTGGGAAGGGCACGGCTTTAGCCGTGCCGCCAAGACCTAACCAAGCAAAGCCGCGCTTCAGCCCCTGGGGATCCAGCCTCGACTCAGTCCCTTAGCAATGGCCAGTTTACTTTAGGAAGGCTCAACGACGACGCGTATTCTTCCGCTTCGCTTTCTTCTTGTCATTCCGAACCCGCGCAACGCGGGGGTGAGGAACCCGCTTTTGGCTGACAGCTGATGGCTGAGAGCTGATAGCTGCCTTCAACGACGCCATCTCCACCGCTGCCAGCGCAGCTTCGAATCCCTTGTTGCCCATCTTCAGCCCGGCGCGGTCGATGGCCTGCTCGAGCGTATCGCAAGTAAGGACGCCGAAAGCATGCGGAACTCCGGTTTCCTGCGCCGATTGCCCGATCCCGCGCGTGACTTCGTTGACGATCACGTCGTAGTGCGCCGTATCTCCGCGCAGCAAGCAGCCAATGCAAATGATGGCGTCGTATTTCTTGGTTTCGGAGAGCGCGCGTGCGGCAGAGGGAATCTCGAACGCACCGGGTACGCGCACGACAGAGATGTCCTTCTTCTTCGCGCCCGTTCGCAACAAACCGTCGCATGCGCTCAATAACAACCGCTCCGTGATGAACGCATTGAACCGCGAAACGACAATCGCGAACCGTTTGCCGGAAGCGTCCAATTGACCTACCACAGCCGGCATCGCCTCGGGGACCGATTCGATTTTCAATTTGTCTTTCTCTGTGATCTCTGTGCCCTCTGTGGTGAATGATTTTGAATTGAACCGCGTAAATCCACGGCGAAAAAGCTACTTTCCCTTGAACTGCGCCGGCCGTTTCTCCAGGAACGCCTTCGTGCCTTCCGTTTTGTCTTCCGTGGCGCAGCACACGCCAAACAATACCGCCTCCAGATATAGCCCTTCAGCCAGCGTCATCTCCATGCCTTGGTTGACAGCCTCCATCGCGTACTGCACAGCCAGCGGAGCATTCGCAACGATCTTCGCCGCAATCGCCTCCGCGCGCGGGATCAAGTCCGCCGGCGCGGTCACCTCATTCACCAGCCCGATGCGATGCGCCTCCTGCGCCGTGATCATCTCGCCGGTCAGCACGTGCTGCATCGCCAGCCCCTTGCCCACCAACCGCGGCAGGCGTTGCGATCCGCCATATCCGGGAATAATTCCGAGCTTGACCTCCGGCTGGCCGAGCTTCGCGTTTTCGCTCGCCAGACGCATGGTGCAGGCCATCGCGATTTCGCATCCGCCGCCGAGCGCGAATCCGTTGATGCAGCAGATCACCGGCTTGCCCAGATTTTCGATCAAATTAAGAACGCTCTGCCCACGATGCGTGTATTCCTTGCCCGTGACCGCATCCTGCTTAGCCAGTTCACTGATGTCCGCCCCGGCGATGAACGCCTTCTCACCCGCGCCGGTGAAGATCACCACGCGAATGTCTTTATCGTTCTTGATATCGTGAAACGCCGCCCGCAACTCCTCCATGGTGGCCATGTTGAGCGCGTTGAGCACCTTCGGCCGGTTGACGGTGACGTAAGCAATCACGTTTTTCTTTTCGAGAAGTATGTTTTCGAAGTTCATAAATTCAGTCTGCCGCGGATCAACACTGATTCACACGGATAACCCAACCAACTGTCATCCTGAGCGAGGATTGTGTCCCGCCTTGCCGGGACACAACCGCAGTCGAAGGACCCCTTTTCTCTCAATCGACCAGCGGCCTCGCCTGGAATTCTCCCAGCAGCAGTGAAGAAAATGCCTTGCCAAGCCGTTCATCGTACCAGCTCAAAGGGATCCTTCGACTGCGTAACAATTTCGCTTCGCGCACTTGTCACTCCGCTCAGGATGACAATACGCGGAGTATTCATGCGACTCTGTGGCTACAGCTTCTGTGCCTTCGGCTTCTCCGGGTCGGCGTAATCATAAAACCCCTTGCCCGACTTCCGCCCGTACCAGCCCGCCATCACCAGCCGCTTCAGCAGCGGAGGCGATGCAAACCGCCGCTCCTTGAACTCGTCATACATCACGTGCGTGATGTAATACGTCGTGTCGAGCCCGACAAAATCGAGCAGCGTAAACGGCCCCATCGGATATCCGCAGCCCAGCTTCATCGCGCTGTCGATGTCTTCAATCGAGCCCACGCCCTCTTCATACGCGCGGATCGCATCCAGCAGATACGGCACCAGCAACCGGTTCACGATGAATCCCGTTTTGTCCGACGTGCGCACCGGAACCTTGCCCAGCTTTTTTCCGAACTCGTAAGCGGCCTGATACACCTCGTCGGAGGTGGCAATCGTGCGCACGACCTCGACCAGCTTCATCAGCGGCACGGGATTAAAAAAGTGCAGCCCGATGAACCGTTCCGGCCGCTTCGCCGCCGTCAGCAGTTCTGTCACAGAGATCGAAGACGTATTCGTGGCGAAGATTGCGTCTTTCTTCACGATGCCGTCGATCGACGCGTACGTCCTCTTCTTCTCTTCCACGTTCTCGATGATGGCCTCAATCACAATGTCGCAATCGGCAAGATCGGGCTTGTTCGTCGTCCCCTTCAGCCGCGCCCGCGCCGCATCTCTCTGCTGCTCCGTGATCCCGCCCTTCTCGACGGGCCGCTCGGCAAGCTTCGCCAGAGACTTCTCAATCCCGGCAAATCCCTTGTCGAGAAACTTCTGCTCAACTTCGAGCACTGTGACGTCAAATCCAGCCATCGCCGCAACCTGCGCGATGCCGGAGCCCATCAGCCCACAACCGAGAACACCGACTTTCTTAATTTCCATAATTGCTTCCTTCTGAAATATGCCTTGTCATCCTGAGCGAGGATTGTGCTCCGGCTCGCCGGAGCAAAACCGCAGTCGAAGGATCCCTTTCAGCTCAACAGACCGGCGGCCCCACAGAAAGTTCGCCCAATAGCACTTGAGAGAATGCCTCGCCACGTCCATCGCCGCATTAGCTCAAAGGGATCCTTCGACTACACAAGAGCTGCATCGAATGCAGCACTTGCTCCGCTCAGGATGACAAAAGTTTCCTCACTGCTCTCCACCGAAATAATTCCCAGATTAGAAAGATTACGAATGCATCAACTCCGGCGCTGACGAATGGAACCAGCGCAATTTGACCTTGGTGGACGGCTCTCCAATCGCCGAAAGCGTACACAACAAATAGCCAGCCCGGCGCAAGCGGAAGGCCAAATACATACTCAGAAATGGTAGTTTGACCTGAATTCGACCGTTGCGAGTCCAGAAGCAGCACAGTAACACCGCTCGCGAATACAACGATCACGGCCAGCAGCAGGGACAACAGTAGCCGCGCCTGCCAGTCAATAGAGCTTGCCATATGCATCGCTCCACTTTTCTTTAGAAGCTCGCAGTCGTTTAAGAAATCAGTTCATGCTCTCCACCACCATAGCAATCCCCTGTCCGCCGCCGATACACGCCGTCGCCAGCCCATACTTTTTCTTCCGCCGCCGCAACTCGTACAACAGCGTGATCACCAGCCGCGTCCCGGTAGCGCCCAGCGGATGCCCCAGCGCAATCGCCCCGCCGTTCACATTCACCTTCTCGCGATCGAGTCCCAACTCTTTTTCAACCGCCAGATACTGCGCCGCGAACGCCTCATTCACTTCAATCAGATCGATGTAATCGAGCGACAGCCCGGCCTTCTGCAGCGCAATCTTCGAC
>JASHOT010000403.1 GCA_030040965.1 Candidatus Sulfotelmatobacter sp.
AAAAGGCCATGGGGTGAACTCTTGCCGCGCGCCAAAATGATTCCCCTCATCATGGCCGCGATCCTCGCCGTGGCAACCGCAATCGAGTGCCATGCTCAAGCCAAAGGAATCGAGTCCTTCATGGGGTGGGGATTCTCGCTGGCTTATGGCTGCGTACTTTGGTTTTGGTGGGCCCTCGTCGTTTACCTGCTAGGGCGATCAACCCGTCGGTGGCCATCTGCTCTGAAATTTTCGTCGCGTACTCTGGTTGTGCATCCACTCATTGCTGTCGGAGTTGCGCTGCTTCATCTTTGCCTCCTGCAAGCGGCGGTTCGGTCGATCGTCAGGCTCGGTCCGGACGCAGTGAAGGCAGAGTACGGATGGCTGAATTTCTTCTGTCTTCCGCGCTTCGGCATCGAACTTCTCATGTATGGTCTGTGCTGGCTGGCCTGTGCCGCGGTGAATACTCAATTGGGGGCGCAGCGCGACTCGATCCGCTCTTTGGAATTGGAGCGGCAGTTGTCGAGCGCTCAGTTGCGAGCGCTCCAAATGCAGCTCGAACCGCACTTTCTCTTCAACACTCTTAACGCGGTCACCACTTTGGTCGAACTTGGCCGCAGAGAACAAGCTCTCGAAACACTGGAGCACCTCAATACAGTCCTGAAGTCGGTGCTGAAGAGGAATACACCCAGCAAGATTCCGCTGGCGCAAGAGCTCGAGGTTCTGGAGAGCTATCTGGCTATCGAGCAGGTACGCTTTGCCGACCGCCTGCGCGTGGACATGAACCTCGATCCCAACGCGCTCGATGGCCTGGTGCCGTGTTTTCTATTGCAACCCATCGTGGAAAACGCGATTCGACACGGAATCGCGCACTGCGAAGACAGCGGCTGGATCGAAACTTCTGCCCAGCGAGTTGGGACTCGCATGCGCTTGCAGGTGCGTGACAACGGTCCGGGAATGAATGGAAGTTCCTCGAGTGGTTTTGGGCTCGGCCTCAGCAACACGAAGGAACGGCTGGCCCACTTCTATCAGAATGATTACGAGTTCCGTGCCTTCCGACCGGAGTCGGGCGGCTTTCAGGTCTCGATTACGATCCCGTACGAGAAGGCGACCTCATGACGTTGAAAACAATGATCGCCGATGACGAGCCACTGGCCCGCGAGCGCCTCAAGATGCTGGTGTCAACGGATCCGGACATCGATATTGTTGCCGAGTGCCGGAATGGCAGCGAAGTCGTGAAGTCTTTGAAAGCGGCTAAAACCGATCTGCTTTTTCTTGATATTCAAATGCCCGGTAAAAATGGCTTCGAGGTAATCGAAGAGATCGGGCCAGTGAATATGCCGATCACAGTATTTGTAACCGCCCACAACGAGCATGCGGTGAACGCCTTCGAAGTGCATGCTCTGGACTACCTGGTGAAGCCGATTGAGAGAAAACGGTTGGAGCAGACGTTGACCAGAGTCAAGGAAAGAGTCCAATTGCAGGAAGCATTTGCGGCGCGCGAGCAAATCTCTTCCGCTGTGGAAGCTTTACGGCAGGTGGCGTCTCGCCCTGAGCAGCCACAGCGATTCCTGGCTAGAAATGGAAATACCGCCTCGGTCGTATCGGTGAGTGATATCGAGTGGATCGAAGCTGCCGACTATTACGTGTGCCTGCACGCTGGCGGCAAACGGCACCTCTTGCGGGAAAGTATTCGGGCGCTTGAAACGAAACTGGATCCCAACAGGTTCATTCGCCTCCATAGATCGGCGATCGTAAACCTCGACCATGTTCGGGAGATTCACCGGGACGGGCAAGCGGAAGGTTGGGTCGTCCTGTCCACGGGAGTCCGGGTTCGCCTGAATCGGAGTGGTTGGCGGAAACTCATTGGCGTAACCGGCGCGTCGAAGCATCCAGTTTTCTGAGAATCCTCACGTAAGTAAATTAAATCCCGACTATTTACACGTAATACCCGGATAACGAGCCAACCGTCGAGCCCGGCAGCGGGCAATTCGTTTGCCTTGTGATCACAAAGATGGTGTCCTTTCCCTCAGCATGCGGCATCCATCAGCAGCGGCCCCCGGATCCTCTGCATGCGAATATCGAGAATTCCACGTATCCCACGTATCCCACGTATCCTCTGTTCTTCGACAGCCGTATTAGGGAATGAAAGGAGTTCAATGAAGAGAAAAGGATCAGCCAGGTACACACGTGTTCCTGATTGCGCCTTTTCGCACCAGGCAGGAAACTATGGAGACAACACAAGAACGGAAAATGCTGACGCCGATCTTCATCGGCCGGTGGACGCCAAAGATTCTGTTTTCGCTTAGAGTAAAGCCTTACCGACACGGGGACTTGCGACGCCTTCTCCAAGGAGTCTCGCAGCGGATGCTCACCAGAACTCTTCGCAGTCTTGAAGCTTCCGGATTGGTCGCCAGGATCGCAACCAGTTCAAAGCCCCTTGCCGTCGAGTACTCCTTGACTCAGTCAGGGAAGACGATCATCGCTCCGCTTCGCGGCATGTGCCGCTGGGCGAACAGATATCGCGTAAAGGTCATCGCCGACATGTACCTGAAATAAATCTTTCTCAGACGTATCCTCGCATTGCCCGGACCCGTAATAGCAGCAGTAAGAACAAATTGAAAGCCGGGAGGACGATATGAACATCGAAAACAAAACCGTTCTGATCACGGGGGCCAATCGTGGCATCGGTAAGGCACTTGTCCAGGAGGCCCTCAGGCGGGGAGCGCGCAGGGTTTACGCCGCATCCCGCAGCGCACTGGAAGTCTCGGATAAACGCGTGATGCCGCTGACCTTGGACGTGACCAACGCGAAGCAGATTCAGCGCGCGGTTGAGAATGTCGAGTCTCTCGACCTCCTCATCAATAACGCCGGGGTGTTCCTGCCAGATGACCTAAGCAGTCGTGCCGCGCTCGACGAGAACCTTGCCGTCAACCTCTTCGGTACGCAGGCCGTATCCCAGGCTTTCCTGCCGTTGCTGGCTCGCTCTCAGGGAGCCATGGTCAATGTATTGTCGATAGCGGCCCTGGCAAGTGTGCCGTTCAGTCCAGCGTACTCAATTTCGAAGGCAGCCGCGTTCTCGCTGACCCAATCGCTGCGTGCTCTTTGGGCTGCGCGGGGCGTGAAGGTTCATGCCGTTCTGGCGGGTCCCGTGGACACCGACATGAGCCGAAGCCTCGAACTACCAAAGGCCTCGCCGGAGTCCGTAGCGCAGAACATCTTCGAAGGATTGCAGAATGGCGAAGAGGAGATCTTCCCCGACCCTACTTCTCAGTCCGTCGCAGAAGGATGGCGCAAGGGCGTAGCCAAGGCGCTGGAGCGGCAGTTCGCAGCTTTCACGCCGGAGAACACGGCAAAAGTTGCGTGACGCCCGAATAGAAATGGAAATTGCAGACACTCGATCTACGAAACTTGATGACGTGAGGTGAACCATGTGCCCATTTTGCTTATCTACCATAGGGTTAATCGTTGTTGGCTCTGTGTCCACCGGCGGGCTGGCAGCGTTGGCCGCAAAAATCTCCCGTAAGAAGAACAACACCAGCGACTCTTCCACAGATCCGAATGAAAGGAGCATTTCCAATGGCAACCAGCAAGATTGAGAAAGAGAAGGAGACAATCCATATGAGCACGATGAAGACCCCACCGGTCGTTTCGCCGCAAGAGTGGGAAGCCGCGCGGAAGCAACTTCTTGTCAAAGAGAAAGAATTGACCCACGCACGTGACACTATGGCCGCCGCGCGGCGAAGAATGCCGTGGATGCTGGTAGAGAAAAATTACCAGTTCGACGGACCCAAAGGTAAGGTCAGCCTGCTGGATCTGTTCGAGGGCCGCAGGCAGTTGATCGTCTATCGCGCCTTCTTCGAGCCCGGAGTGTTCGGCTGGCCTGATCACGCCTGCCGCGGATGCTCCCTTGGCGCCGATCAGGTGAGCCATCTCGCCCATCTGAATGCTCGCGACACCACCCTCGCCTGGGCTTCACGCGCGCCGCAGGCAGACATCGCCCGCTTGAAGACGCGGATGGGCTGGGAGATGCCGTGGTACACCATGACCGACAGCTTCGACAAGGACTTCGGCGTGGATCAGTGGCACGGCCACAACGTGTTCTTCCGCGACGGCGACAAGGTGTTTCGCACATACTTCGTCAACAGTCGCGGCGACGAAGCAATGGGAAACACCTGGAGCTATCTAGACATCACACCGCTCGGCCGTCAGGAAACCTGGGAAGACTCGCCCGCGGGCTATCCTCAGACCGTACCGTACAAGTGGTGGAACTGGCACGACAACTATGAGGCCGAGCCCACCGCTCACCCGTTGTGGGTGGATATTCTCACCGATCCGCAAGGAGCCGCCGAACGCCGGCGCGAGGCCGAGAAGAAAGCGAGCTAAAAGACCGACTACATCGGCACAAGTCGTTTTCGGAATCTCAAAATTGGATACCCCTGCTCAAATGCGTGGGCTCCTATAAATGGATGCTTGCGAAGCTTAATTGAGCCAGGCAACGGGATACCCCGAATCAGAAAAAAGGAAACCGAAAAGGCATTTTGATGATGATGGATTCGGACCAGTTCGTCGCGCCCTCGGGCCCGTTCGAGACCCGTTACCTGGCCTTTCTGGAAACGATCTCCACGCTTCGGCCGGCATTGCATCGCTACTGCGCTCGCATGACAGGCTCGGTGATGGATGGCGAAGACGTCGTGCAGGAAGCTTTATTCGAGGCCTATCGGAAGCTGGACAAGTTCGACCAAAGCCGCCCGCTGAAGCCGTGGCTATTCCGGATCGCCCACAATCGCTGCATTGATTTCTTACGGCACCGTGGGGTGAGGGACGAAGCGGAGACGGCTGCAGCCTTTCCAGAAGCAATCTCGCCGGCTGACCCGGTTTTAGGGACCGGCAAGGCTGTCGAATACCTGGTCCTGACACTGCCTCCGAAAGAGCGCGCATGTGTTCTTCTGAAAGATGTTTTCGATTATTCGCTGGAAGAAATTGCTGAACTGGTCGACTCCACCGTGGGCGGCGTCAAGGCCGCACTCAACCGGGCTCGAACCAAACTGGCTGAATCTTCTCCGGCAGCAAAGCTGGATCGAAGCCTGAATCCAGAGTTAAAACAAATCCTGCAACTCTACATTGATCGCTTCAACCGCCGCGATTGGGACGGAGTGCGCGAATTAACGAGTGCCGATGCGCGCCTGAACGTTGCCGAAAGATTTGCCGGCAAGTTTGCGGAAGCGCCTTATTTCTACAACTATGAGCGGTGGCCATGGCCCTGGAAATTGGCGCTGGGCGAGGTGGACGGAGAAACTGTGGTGGTTGTTCTCCAGCGCGGTGCTGATACGTGGACGCCTCACTCCGCCATCCGTTTCGAGCTGAGCGGCCAGCGGATCGATCGTATTGTGGACTACATACACTGCCCGTGGGTGCTGCTGGCGGCAACGAATTTAACAGTAGCGAAAGCGTGAAGCACACTTGCAATGGGGAGTCCTGTCGCTCCCTTCCAGTCCCTTTGCATTTCAGTTGGTGTCTTCAGACGGAATCGGTAATGTTTTGCAGTTGTTCCGGATAGTGATCGACCAGGGGCTTGGGAGCTTTCACTTTTTTCCCCGAGAGCATATTTTTCAATTCCAGCGCATTAACCGGTGCCTGCCCATTGTAGTGATTGTTCGCGATCACATAAGTCTTATCCGTCTGTTCGCCGATGTGGGTGATTTTTTCCTTCCAGCCTTCGAGTTCCTTCGGCTTGTACAGATAGTTGTAGCGGTCATTGCGATTGTCGGCCTGAAACCAGTCTTTGTAATTTCTCCCATGCAAACGCACGTAACCGACTGGGGCGGTCACGTGCCTGGTCGCGCGCAGAGATTTTCCCAGGTGTGGCTGATCGACATTGCAAAAGCCCACGCCGGCTTCTGCCAGTCGGCTGAGGATATCGGGATCATCCCAACTCGAATGCCGTATCTCCAGCACAAGTTGATACGCTTTGAATTTCGCGATCAGCGCGAACAGATAATCGCGCGTGTCATCGGCATTCTTGAAGGAAATGGGAAATTGAATCAGCACGGCTCCGAGCCTGCCTTCGCCGGCAATCGAATCGAGACCTTCGCGTGCCAGCCGTTCGTCTTCGGCGCTGACGATTAATTGAAAAGGAGAGGGTGCTTGTTTGCCTTGTGGTACGTGCGTGAAACCTTGAAACAGCTTGGCGGTGAACTGAAAATTCGGATTGACCGCGGCGGTTTTCTGACACCAGTCTTTGCCTACGTTGGGCCGAATGTGCCCATAAAAAGAGGTGTTGATCTCGCAACAGTCCATGAATTGGGCGAGATATTCGAGGGGGTGAATCTTTTGCTTCTTGAGATCTGCCGGGTAGACGATTCCCTCCCAGTCTTTGTAGGAAAAACCGGCCGTCCCAACAAAAATATTCATAATCTCTTCAATGAGTTAGATCGAACTGCTCAACCAGTAATGTTGACAGCGGACAAACGCAGGACTAGTTTATCAAAAGCGAAAAAAAAGCGAAATAGCGAAATGGATTCCGATGTCTTCCGCCGCCCAAATCCGGTCCCAGATCGAAGCCCAACTTGCCGACCGCATTCCTGCCGCCTTCGCCCCGCGCGCTCCCATTCAGATGCCAACGATTCCGACCGGGGTAGGCATCATCGACTCAGCCATCGGCGGAATTCCTTGCGGCGGAATCACCGAGGTTACAGGACCAGCCTCGCGTTCGGTTGGGCGGAAAAGCTTGCTGGTGCATATGCTCGCTCGCGCCACGCAGGAACACTTCTGTTCCTTGGTGGATGCGACGGATTCCTTTGATCCGCGCTCCGCACATGCCGCCGGAGTCCATCTTAAACGTGTGCTGTGGATTCGGTGTGGCGGCCGCAACATGAAAACTTTAGAGCAGGCATTCAAGGCTGCCGACCTTTTGCTGCAAGGTGGTGGAGGGTTTGGATTGCTCACCGTCGATCTCACGGGCATACCCGAGAAATTCGTTCGCAAAATACCGTTGATGACCTGGTTTCGCTTCAGCCGCGTCATCGAGCGTCTTCCTGCCGCGCTCGTCTTCATCACTCCCTACCCTGTGATCGGAACTTGCGCCATCGTGACTCTGCATTTGTCAGGCGGCGAGATACGCTGGGCGCAGCCGGCCGAAGATTCTCCCTCACACGCGCTCCTTCCCGTGGGATTGGACTTTCAAATTGAAATACAAACCCGGCGCGCATTGCGAAAATCTCCGCAATCTGCCGGCACATTCTCGGCGCAGGCACGATGGGCGTGAATCATGTTTTTTGCCAGCATCTTCGTGCCGGATTTTATTGTGCAGGCTTCGCTCCGCGCTGAACCTGAGGCAACCCGCCAGGCATGGAGCAACCGTCCCGTTGCAGTTCTCGATGGACCGGAATCTTTGCCACGTGTGTTTGCCGCGAACGAGCCCGCACGGCTTGCCGGAATCCTGCCGGGAATCACAAAAACGCAAGCTGCACAGTGCCCGGGCATCATTCTGCGAAAACGAATTCCACTGCAGGAAGAAACTGCACAAAATGCTCTGATCGATTGTGCGCTCGGGTTTTCTCCACGCGTGGAATCGACGGCTCCCGGCGTAGTCACTGTCGATATCGAAGGCACGGAACGAATCTTCGGTCCTCCCCAGAAGCTCTTAGGCGCGTTGGTCGACAGTGCCGCTCGGGTCGGATTGCGAGGGAACGCGGCAGCAGCGGCAAACTGCCATGCAGCTCATCTTGCGGCAAAAGGGTTCGCTGGTATCACGGTCATCGCCAGAGGAAATGAAACGGATTGTCTGGGTCGATTGCCCATCGAAGTTCTGCCCTTGAGTGAAGATCAATCCGAGATTCTGAATGCCTGGGGCATTCACCGGTGCCAGGATCTCGCGTCGCTGCCGACGGTTCCACTCGTCGAGCGGCTTGGGCAAGCCGGACTGCAATTGCAGCGTCTCGCTCGTGGCGAGAGCGCCAGAATGCTGGTTCCTGTCGAGCCTCCGCCGAAATTTGAGGAAAGCCTGGAATTGGAAGATCCCATTGAGAATCTGGAGTCGCTGGGTCTTGTTCTTGATCGTCTGCTTGTGCAGATCGGAGCGCGATTGGCCGCGCGTTCCCTCGGAACCGACCAACTCACGCTGCGATTTCAACTGGACGTACATCAAGACCGAGATGTGAATAAAGAGGATGTGAAAAATGGCATAAATAATAAAGACCAGATCACACCAGACGTTTGGCTGCGAACTCTCAATCTTCCTATCCCTATGCAGGATGCGAATGTGTTGCTGAAACTTTTGCAGCTGGATCTTGCGCAGCGCTGTCCGAATGCAGCCGTCAAAGCTGTGACCATCGAAGCCCGGCCCGCGCGACGCCGTTTAACGCAGGCCGGTTTGTTTGCTCCCATCGCTCCAGAGGCGGAAAAACTTGAGATCACTCTCGCGCGCATTCGCGGACTGGTTCACGAAGAGGACGAGCAAGGCCGCGCCAAAGTCGGCACTCCCGAAATCCTGCCCTCGCATAAGCCGGACGACTTCCGCATGACCGTCCTTACTTCAGCCGAAGAAAAGCGAGTCATAAACACCGATATTTCTCCTCCAAATTCTTCCCCCCCTTCTTCTTGCCCACCTTCTTGCACATCGAGTTCTTTAACATCGCGACCCATGAGCATGTTTCGGCCTCCATTGCCGGCGAATGTTCATTGCCACGCCGGCATACCGATTCATATTTACTTCGATGACGTGTCGGGAGCAATTCTCCGCGCCAGCGGTCCGTGGGCTACGTCGGGTCATTGGTGGAAAAGCGACGAATGGTCGCGCGCCGAGTGGGACGTTACGGTGCAGTTCTCAAGCGGAGTTAACCAGTATCGAATTTTCGAAGAACGCGAACAGAATCGCTGGTATGTGGAGGCGCTGTACGACTGATGTATGTCGAACTGCACGCCCGCAGCGCGTTCAGCTTCTTGGAAGGTGTCTCGGTTCCAGAAGCGTTAGCCTATGCCTGCGTCGGGCAGCAACTCCCTGCCATGGCTGTGCTCGACCGCAATGGATTTTATGGCTCTCCACGATTTCATTTGACCGCGACCGCCAACGGAACTAAAGCGCATGTCGGCGCCGAACTCTCCGTCGAGTCAACTTCATATTCATCGTATTATCCGCTGCTGGTTGAAACCCGCGTGGGCTATCAAAATTTGTGTCGTCTGATCACCAGGACAAAACTTCGCACCAAGAAAAACCAGCCTACGGCAGCTACGCTCGAAGAACTGGAAGAGCACGCGCAAGGCTTGATCTGCCTGACCGGAGATGAAGATGGGCCGCTCGCGCACGCTCTGAACTCAGGAGGCAAGGCGGGAGCTCGCCGCGTGCTCGATCGGCTCCAATCCATCTTTGGCTACAAAAATGTCTATGTCGAACTGCAACGCCATTTTCGGCCTGAGCAGGAAGAACGAAATCATGCTGCGATCGAACTGGCGCGGGAATTTCAACTGCCGCTTCTTGCCACGAACGGCGTTCTCTACGCAACGCCGGACGAGCGTCGTGTGCTCGACGCGCTCACCTGTATTAAGCGCAAATGCACGCTCGACGAAGCGGGAGACCGACTGCAGATCAATTCGCAGCGCCATGTCCGTTCCCATGCGGAAATGGAAAAAATCTTTGCCGATCTCCCGGAAGCTGTGGCCAACACGGCAGACCTTTCTTCGCACCTGGAATTCACTCTGGAGAATCTGGGATACGAATTTCCCCGCTATCCGACTCCTGGCGGTGAAACGGAAATTCGCTATCTTCGTGAGCAAGTCGCCAACGGTGCGCGGGAACGATATCAGCCCGTAACGGACCACATCTGCGCACAACTGGAACGGGAGCTCAAGCTCATCGAAAAGCTGAAACTCGCGGGTTATTTCCTGATTGTCTGGGACCTTGTCCGCTTCTGCCGCGACAACCACATTTTGGTTCAAGGACGCGGCTCGGCCGCAAACAGCGCCGTCTGCTACGCACTCGGCATCACTGCGGTTGATCCCATTGCGATGGATCTTCTGTTCGAGCGTTTCCTGAGTGAAGAACGCGGCGAATGGCCCGACATCGATCTCGATTTGCCGAGCGGCGATGAGCGAGAGCGAGTGATCCAGTACGTCTACAAGCGTTATGGCGAACGTGGCGCGGCCATGACCGCAAACGTGATCACCTATCGCTCCAAGCTGGCTGCGCGCGAAATGGGCAAAGTGCTGGGCTTCGATCCAGATTCTTTGTCGCGCCTTTCCGCGGCCGCAAGTTCCTGGGAGTGGCGCGGCCCGGACGACAATTTCGACAACTATTTCCGCCGAGCCGGATTCGATGTCAACCACTCTCGCATCGCCTGTTTTCTTGAGCTCTGCAAGCGTGTGATCGATCTGCCCCGGCATCTCGGCCAACACTCGGGCGGCATGGTCATTTGCCAGGGAGCGCTCGATTCCGTGGTGCCGCTCGAACCAGCCACCATGCCGAATCGCGCGGTTGTGCAATGGGACAAAGACGATTGTGCCGATCTCGGCATGGTCAAAGTGGATCTGCTCGGGCTCGGAATGATGGCGGCACTGCGAGAATCCATCGACTTGGTTCGGACGCATTACAAAGAAGACGTGGATTTGGCGCATCTGCCCGCCGATCAGCCGGATGTTTATGACGCGATTCGCAAGGCAGATACAGTCGGGACATTCCAGATTGAATCGCGCGCGCAAATGGCGTCACTTCCTCGCAACCATCCGGAGCGGTTTTACGATCTCGTTGTGCAGGTTGCGCTCATTCGGCCCGGCCCAATCGTAGGACAGATGACGAATCCATATCTGAAGCGGCGAATGGGCAAAGAAGCTGTGACGTACCCGCATCCCTCGCTCGTGTCTGTGCTCGAAAGAACTTTGGGAGTGCCGCTGTTTCAGGAGCAGCTTCTGCGGATGGCCATGCTTTGCGCCAACTTCACCGGCGGCGAAGCTGAGCAACTACGGCGCGCGCTCAGCCATAAGCGATCGCAAGAGCGTATGCGAGAGATTGAAGTCAAACTGCACGCGGGCATGAGCATAAACGGCATCGCGCCCGATGCCCAGGACAAGATTGTCCAGTTTGTTTCTTCGTTTGCGCTTTATGGTTTTCCCGAGTCACACTCCGCGAGCTTCGCTCTGCTGGCCTACGCCAGCGCTTTCCTGAAGGTGCGTTATCTGGCGGCATTCACTTGCGCCTTGCTCAATAACCAGCCGATGGGATTTTATTCGCCAGCCACACTCGTCAAAGACGCGCAGCGGCATGGCCTCAAAGTCCGGCCGATCGATGTCAATCGCTCGAATTGGAATTGCACGCTGGAACTGGAAAGACTTGAGCAGGAAAGGATTGAGCAGAAAAAAGATGAGCAGGTCCTTCGCCTCGGCCTGCGCTATGTTCGCGGCCTGCGACAAAGTGTAGGGGAAGAACTGGCGGCGGCTCGGCAGGCGCGGCCATTCGCGTCTATTTCAGATCTCACCAGCCGGGTATCGCAGATTGGCAGATCCGATCTGCACATGCTGGCCACGATCGGCGCACTAAACAGTATCGCGACCGATTCCGGCGCCCGACTGCATCGGCGCGATGCCTTGTGGCAGGCACAAAAATATGGCTCCCGGGTTCCGGCGATGCTCGAAGGCATGGTGGAACAGGATCAGATTTCACCATTGAAACCCATGAACATCGAAGAACGTCTGGTAGCTGATTTCCATGGTACGGGCATGACCATCGGCCCGCATCCGATGGCTTATCGGCGGGTACAGCTTCGCACCATGGGAATTGTGTCGGCAAAAGAACTGAAGCAACTCCGGCACAACCAACCGGCGGTTGTGGCGGGCTCGGTCATCACCCGCCAGCGGCCCGGAACGGCGAAGGGCCTCATCTTCCTCACACTCGAAGACGAAACCGGCCACGCCAACATCGTTGTGATGCCCGACGTTTATGCGGCCGATCCGATGGTCGTTTTGCATGAGCGCTTCGTGCGCATCGCAGGCCTGGTGCAGAACCAGGACGGCGTGGTTCATCTCAAAGCGCAAAACATCAGGCCGCTGAACGTGAGCGCGGCTTCCGTGGCATCCCACGACTTTCACTGATCCGCGAACGAGGCAACCCAGCAACCTGACCTGCCACTCCACAACTCCCTTCAATCTTTAATGGCGCAACTCGGCGCTCTGCGAAACAGCCCACTTAGGTGATGATTAGAGCAAGAAGGCGGCAGACCATGCCCAATAGGATTGGGTTCTGAAAGGCTGACGTCTCCTGGCTTGCAAGTGTGCTGTGGAGTGGATCTGTCGCCTTCCTATCGATCAAGCAATAGCGGACGCTTTGACAGCGAGATTACGTCGTCGTACAACATTTTCCAGCGCTCGGAACCGTACTCGAACGAGTGGGGACACGCTTGGATGGATTCACGGCGGACTCCTAAAAGAATTGCGATGAAATCGACGCTCAGCGCGATCGAAGGTGAGTCTGGGTGGCAAGTCCGGAGCACTTCGCACAGCTACAGCGGAACTCGATATTGTCGGGCATGGTGAGATGTCCACATTTGTGACACATATACCAGCCGTTGGCTTTATCCCGGGGTTCCATTACCTTGAATTCTCTCTTTTCGACACAATAAGGGCACCGAACGACCTTGTGTTCGGCCGGACGGCCCTTGCGCTGCAATTGACCCACGTCAGTCATGGACACTGCTATCTGACATGCAGGAATTGATATTTACGGCAACCGAACTCGCGGAGAACAGATTCTGCGTCAAGCCGTTTTTGAGATAGACCGAAATTACACTAACAAAACGAGAGAATCAGCACGCCAAATTACGCCAAGTCATTTTGGAACTGTTTCTTTACAACCACATACAGGCACGCGAATACGGAAGGCCTCGTCTTCTCCATACCACTGAAGGATAGCTTTGACGTATTCCATCTGCTGCCCGCAATGCGGGCAGAGCTCGTGTGGCGACGGTCTGCCGGACGCCGCGAGCAAGAAATGCTTGATCGCTTGTTTAAGGCCGTTTCGATATTCGGGAGTAAATGCCGGCGCGCGGGAGGATGTCTCCCACTCGGAAAGATGTGAAATAGTCATAGGCTGGAAAACCGCTATGCCATCAACCTAGCAAGTATCTGCGATGACCGCACGCGCCAAGTTGCGCCATGCGCTACAATTGCTTGGAAAGCTGTTTTGGGGGAATTGTATTCCGCTCAACGGGGAGGTCTCGTCATGAAGAAGCGCTCTCTGAAAGTCGAGCCACAACACTTCCTGAGCGGATGGAAAGAAATCGCCAACTTTCTGGGAAAAGGCGTGCGCACGGTGCAACGATACGAGCGCGACATGGGCCTGCCCGTTCGCCGTCCGGCGGGAAAAGATCGGGGTTCAGTCGTCGCGGTGGTGGCCGAGCTTGACGGGTGGGTGAAAGCGAGCCCAATTCGCGAGGTGTTCCGTCTGCGCCTATCCGCAGATCCATCCCCAGCGCAACAGATCAGGGATGGGCTGTCCGAGTTAACGAGACTTCGCGAGCAGTTGTTGACGCTGCGTTCCGAGTTGCATACATCTCTGGAGCGTCTTCAGGACAGCGTTTACCTGTTGCAAGGAGAGGTCGCTCGCCATACGCCCCACGATCCCTCCAACCTTTATTCATGGGATGAAGCCGATTTGCTGGATCGCACAGCGTCAGATGTAACACCCGCGCTCATAAAATATCCCCGGGCTAGTTAGGCCTTCGCCCGGGATTCGCCGGCATTAATCGATTGCTCTCTGCTTCGACGAAAACCCTCGGGCCCAAGGCATACATCTCATTCTTCGAATGAAATCAGGGTTCGAATGGAATCGGAGAAATATCAGTTCTGGGGATATGCGGCGCCGAGGCCGACGGTGGATGAATTGCTGGCTGCTCGCGAGCGTCTGAATCGCGCTGGCGTCGAGTTTCTCAAAATCGACCTGGAAACTGCACTGACTTTCGTGCACATTGCCCGCCAGGCGCGCGACGAGTCAAGACGAAAACACGCCTGCAGCGCGGCCCGAAAAGCCTATGACACCATATCGAATCTGTTGCCCAGAGTGCATTTGAGCAACAGCGACAGCCAGGTGGCAAGTCGGCGTCTGGCACAGCTCAAAGCTGAACTGCAGTCTCTTGGAGAAAGTTTCTAAACTTATTTTCGCTCGTCTTTGATAAGCCTTCGTCTTTCCTGGCGATTGCCACTTCAGGTTCAGCCTCGCTTCAGGAGGCTATTCCTCTATCGTTTTTCATTACCAGATCACTGATATCCTGCAAGGTAATCACCACGCCTTCAATCTTGTTCTCCAAAGTGCGATAGGGAGTGATGTGAAGCCGGTACGACTTGCCATCGCGCGTACGTACTTGTTCTGTCTTCATCGTAATATCGCGTATTACGTCCAACATCCAGCGCTCGAGTTGAGGAATCTCGATGTTCAGAGACAGATGCGTGAGCGCCTTGCCCATGTCGTGGTTGGAAAAACCGAAGATCCGTTCCGCCTCGGGGGTAAACCTGCGTATGTGCAGATCCTCGCTGAGCATAACGATGGGGATCGTGGCGCTGTTGAGAATGTTGATCAGGTCGTTGCTGAGTTGTGACAGCTGCTGGTTGCGGTGCTGGATTTCTTCGTTCACAGTGTTCAGTTCTTCATTCGCGGACTCGAGTTCTTCTTTCGAGGTCTGCAACTCTTCATTGGTGCTCTGCAATTCTTCGTTGCCGGATTGAATCTCCTCATTCGCCGACTGCAATTCTTCGTTGGTCGCTTCCTGGGCTTCGATGATTGATTGGAGATATTCCTTTGTACTGGCCAACTCCTGCTTGAGTTGCGCGATTTGAACCTCTTTGGCGTCGGACTGTTCCTTCGCCGACGGGCGCGGCGCGGCTTTTGGCTCGGGTAATTTGTGGCTTTCTTTCTCTTCGAAGAGAACGAGGAAATGCCGCTGGTCTCGGGCTGGAGTTCGGAATGGGATGATCTCCAGTCGCACCAGGATAGTCTCGTTGCCATCTTCGATTGCGACACCATCTTTCACAACTGGGACCGAATTCTTGCGGGCTTTCTCAATCAGGGCGCGCAATTCGTACAGCATTCCAGAACGAACCATCTTGAGCAGATTGAGGCTGGCTCGCCCGGTTGGAAGTTCGAGATAACGGTTGGTCCGGCCGCGGCTCTGCAGGATATCGAGATCGTCGTTAACGACTACCGCAGAAGGGACGTACTTGGTGAGCAGCAGACGGGCGGCTTCGCGTTGGACGTCTGCTGGCGTCTTCGCAAGTTCGTCTTCTTTCGCGGGATGATGCGGTTTCTCCGGACGCCCCTCAACGTTTTGGTGTGCACTGATGGTCAAACCGAATGTGACCGGAGAGGGCACCGCCTTCTTCTGATAGATTTTGCACTTCCGCTCCACCAGATCGAAGATCTCTGCGCCTGATCCGAGCAGACCTTCGGTGTTTCCAACCAGCAGGAAGCCCTTCGGCTTCAACGCGTAGTGGAAGATGGGAATGACCTTCTTTTGCAGGATCGGGCTCAAATAGATCAGGACATTGCGGCAGCTGATCAGATCCATGCGCGAAAACGGGGGATCGCTGAATACATTTTGCCGCGCGAAAACGCACATATCGCGGATCGATTTGGAAATCTGATAGCCACCCGGAACTTTATGGAAAAAACGACGAAGACGCACTTCCGAAATTTCGTTGGCAATGCTCTCCTTGTAAATTCCGGCTCTGGCGCTCTGGATGGCGTGATCGCTGAGATCTGTTCCGAAAATCTGAATGGGGACTTCGATGCGAAGTTCGGAAAGCGTTTCGACAAAGGAGATAGCGTGGGAGTAGGTCTCTTCCCCGGTGGAACAGCCCGGAACCCACACGCGTACCGGCTCCGATGGCGAACGTTCGCTAAGAATCTTCGGGTAAACAATCTCGTGGAGGGTCTCGAAGACTTCCGGATTTCGAAAGAAACTGGTGACATTAATCAGGACGTCGCGGTAAAGGGCTTCCACTTCCTGAGGGTTGCGATGCAACAGCTTGACGTAGTCGCGCAGGTCATTGAGGTGATTGATGTTCATGCGGCGCAGGATCCGTCGGCGGATCGTCGCCACTTTGTAATCCACAAAATCAACCTTGCTGTAGCCCTTCAGCAGCCGGAACACATCCTTCATCAGCCGGTCTTTACCGTCGAAGGTGTCACTCGGAAATTCATTGGCCGAGGGCTGCTTCTGAATGCGGATCAGTTCCTGAGCGATGCGGTCGGGAGGAAGAACATAATCGACGACCCCGGCGGCGATGGCGCTGTTCGGCATGCCGTCGTACTTTGCCGATTCGGCATCCTGGGCGAAGGTGATGCCTGCGCCGTCTTTTATGGCGGCTAACCCCAAAGTCCCGTCATTCGCTGTTCCAGACAGGATGACTCCAATCGCGTTCGAAGACTGGTCATCGGCGAGTGAACGGAAAAAGGTGTCGATCGGCATGTGATGGCCCCGCTCTGCTCCTCGGCGACTCAGATGCAAGATTCCGTCCGAAATAGTCATGTCCGAATTAGGAGGAAGCACATAGACACAATTCACCGCGACACGCGTGTTTTCGGCGGCCTGGAGCACGGGTAAGCGGGTCGTGCGTGACAGCAACTCGACCATCGCGCTCTCATGGGTGGGATCCAGATGCGGGATGAAGATCAGAGCAATCCCCGGCTCGTTGGGCAGAGATCGGAGCAGATTGCTGAAGGCTTCGAGACCGCCGGCAGAGGCCCCAATGGCAACAATGGGAAACGTTGCGGGCGTATCAGCTGCGGGTTTCGCAATCTGGCGCGTTTGCTTCTTGCCGCGCGCGTTTTTTTTTGGCGCATTTGCCATCAATGCACTCCAAGGCTCGGATTTCTCGAAACCGCCACATTCTAGCGCAGATAAGCCAAAGCCGCGCAAATTGACGCGGGGTTTCCCAAATTTGAGAACGAAGATTCAATCAGCCATGCCATCACGGACACGGGCTTCAGGTCCTAAGCAGTTCGCCCCGGCGTTCCCCTTGACTCGCTCAACCTCCAAGAGCAGACTTACTCCCCACGCCATGAGGTGCCCATGAAATTAACTCTTGCCCCACTCCCTTTTTTGCTACTGCTGGCAGTTTTCGTCGCCCATTCCAACTCGACTCGCCCTCCCGCGACTCCACCCGCGCAAGCCGGCGCAACCCCATTGCTGCTAGAAAAAAATGAAGGCGAGACCCGTCTCTGGCGGCCCGAACCGGGAGAAGTCGATCCTGGCGGATTCATCCTCAAGGTCACTCCCAAAGCCAACGGCTCACAGCATCTGGTGCTTGTTACCGAAGAAGACATGCCCCCCGGCGCAGCCATACCAACCCACAAGCATCTTGAGCAGGATGAGATCGTGCTGATCGAGAAAGGAATTATCCACGCTCATGTCGGAAATCAGGAGCGCGATCTGCATGCAGGAGGAATGGTCTTCATTCCGCAGCATACCTGGGTCAGCCTGAAGAACACCGGCAACGAGCCCGCCAGCATCGTGGGAATCTTCTCAGCTCCAGGGTTCGAAGATCATTTGCGTTGCGAATCGGTCCCGGCTGGCGAAAAACCGACAACTATTTCCCAGGCGGAAGAGAACGAATGCGACCGCATCGGCCACGTCGTCTATCGCGATCGTGGGGAAAAAGATCCTGACAAATGAGATGTGGCGAGGTCGGATCGGCTGAGCGGTCTGATGGAACGCTAGCTGCTTGACCAAACTATCCCGTGGATGGTCTAGCGTTTCATCCCGACCGGCGAAGGCGCGTTGAAGTCAGGTTTTGGCGGGCTGCAGATAGAATCGAACCAGCGGCCGATATAGACCTCGGAGTGGGCCTCGCCGCAAAAGTGCCGGGCTCCGGCCGCATTGGCCGCTTGCAGACTCCAACGATGAACCGTAAGTTGCGAGTCCCCACACTGGATCACAAACCAGCGAACGGGATGAGTATCCACAATTCCGCAAACTTCGCATCGGTATTCGGGCTTCGTCGTCATCTTTTGCTATCTCCACTGCCTTTGGCAACAATCCGAAAACGCACTGTTCGATAAACCATCTCTGCTATTGCCAGCCTCCGCCAAGCGCTTTGTAGAGTTGGACGAGGCTGCGATATTCATCGCCGCGCGCCGAGGCGAGAGTCAGTTCTGCGCCGTAAAGCGACCTTTGTCCGTCAAGCACTTCAAGGTATGTTGTTGTCCCGCCTTTATAGCGAAGCGTGGAAATGCGGACAGTTTCCTGCAAATCCGCAACTGTATCCTGTTGGCGTGCCCGTACCTCATGCAGTTTCTCGTAGCCGATCAGAGCGTCGGAAACATCGCCAAAGGCGTGCTGAATCGCATCGCGGTATGCGATAAGCGCTTGTTGGTGTTGCGACTCGGCCAGGTGCAAATTTCCCTTCAGCGCTCCTCCCGTGAAGATTGGTTGGCTCACCTGCGCGCCATAGGACCAGATGCCAAGCTGCGTCGTGTTGTGACTTGAGAAGAGGCTATCGCGACCAAAGGAACCGCCGCCGCTTCCGGTCAGCGAGATTTGGGGGAAAAACTGTGTCTTGGCGACTCCGATGTCGGCATTTGCGGCAACCAGGATTTGCTCTGCCTCACGGATGTCGGGCCGGCGCTCCAGGATCGAAGATGGTAGACCGGGTGGAACTTCCGGCGGAAGCTTTTGATCGACGAGCGGAACTCCGCGCGCGATATCTTTTGGATAATCGCCAAGCAGAATGCTGATGGCGTCTTCCTCCAGGCCGATCTGCCTTTCCAGATCTGGAATTTGCGAATTCGCGGTGTCGAGCACCTGCTGCGCCTGCAGAACATCGAGCTTCGTGGCAACGCCGTGATCGAGCCGCAGTTGGGTAAGCTTGACCGAATCGGTTTGCGTCTGGATGGTTTCGCGCGTGATCGCGAGCTGCAGATCGAGTTGCAGCAGCGTGAAGTAGTCAGTCGCCACATCGCTGACCAGAGTAAGCACAACAACCTGGCGTGCATCTTCAGTCGCCAGCAGCTGGGCCCGAGCCGCTTCGCTGGCGCGGCGTAGCTTCCCGAAGAAATCGAGCTGAAACGCCGCGTCGGCGGTCAAAGTCAGAAAGTTGTACCGCGACTGTTCCTGGTTCTCCTTGCCTCCGTTGAAATTGGCATTGCCTCCCACCTGCGGAAACAGACTGGAACGGGTGATGGCGACCTGTGCCCGGGCAGCGTTGATGCGTTCTGTCGCGAGCTGCAAATCGTAGTTCTCTTTCAGTGCCGTGCGTATGAGTTCCTGCAGCTTGGGATCTTGGAATACCTGCCACCAGGGAAGATCGGCATACGATGCAGTCTGCGCCTGTAGCTGAGGATTGTTTGCCAGATCTCGAAAAGAATTCGGCGTCTGAACCGAAGGTCGATGATAGTTCGGCCCCACCATACAACCTGCAAGCATGATCGGGAGTAAGGCCACGTTAAGCAGTTTTGCGATTCTCATATCACCCACCCCCTGTTCCGCCAACCCCATTTTTTTTGTTGAACACACTTCCAGTTCTTCAGTCTCCCGACGCGGGTGAAGGCTCGGGCAAGCTGCCCGATGCGGGTTCTTTTCTGGCGCTCGCCCATTTCTCAACCATGTAGAAAACCCCGGGGACAAAGAAAATTCCGATCGCGCTCGCGGCCAGCATTCCGCCAATGACAGCCGTACCCATAATCTGCCTGGCAACAGCGCCGGCACCGCTTGCCGTCCACAACGGGACGCAGCCCAGAATAAACGCGAACGAGGTCATCAGGATCGGTCGCAACCGCAGTCTCGCGCCTTCGAGCGCGGCATCGACCAGCGGTTTTCCGTTTTCGTATTGATCCTTGGCAAACTCGACGATCAAAATCGCGTTCTTTGCCGCCAGCCCAATCAGCATAATCAGACCGATCTGTGCGTAGATATCGCTTTCCATCTGTACCATGTACGGCGGAAAGAAAATGCCCTGCATAATGCGGCGCAACCACAGCACGAAAAACGCTCCAAAGACCGCCACCGGCGTGCTGAGCAATACACTGAACGGCAGCGACCAGCTCTCGTACAGCGCCGCCAGAATCAGGAAGACGAACAACAGCGACAGGCCAAAGATGACCGCCGGCGGCACTCCCTGGCGCGCCTTCTGTTCCAGAAAAGAGATTCCCGAGTAATCGAATCCCATCTCTCGCGGCATGGTTTGTTTGAAAACTTCTTCGAGCGCAGCGCTCGCCTGATCGGCGCTGTAACCCGGTGCTGCGCTGCCGTTGATTTGCGCACACCGGTATTCGTCGAAGCGTTGCGTGAATTCGGGGCCGAGCTGCGATTTAACCGTGGCGAGCGTTGACAGCGGGACGCTTTCGCCCTTGCCGTTGCGAACATAAAATCGCCCGACGTTCTCCGGGCTAGCGCGATCCTCACCTTCGGCCTCGATGTAGACCTGCCACTGACGGCCAAAGCGGTTGAAGTAGTTGATGAAATATCCGCCCATGAAAGCCTGGATGGTGCGGTAAACATCGGAAAGATTCACGCCCTGCTTCAATACCTTGTCGCGATTGACGTCGACGAACATCTGGGGAACGCTGGGCAGAAAAGTCGTGCTCAGACTGGCGATCTCGGGCCGCTTGCGGGCGGCCTCAAGGAACGCGCTCACGTTTTGTGAGAGGAATTGAATGCTGCCGCCAGATCGGTCTTCGAGAATGAAGGTGAATCCTCCAGCGGTCCCGACGCCGGGGATGGCCGGCGGCGAAAAGCTGAACGCGATTCCGGGCGGCAATTTGGAAAGCTCCTGGTTCAGACGCGCTTTGATCACCTGAAACTGCTCTTCTCTGGTGGTGCGTTCGTCCCAGGGCTTCAGAGTGACGACAAAGAAAGCGTTGTAGCTGGTGCGAACGATACTGAGCAAACTGAAGCCGATAACGCTGGTCGTGTATTTCACACCCGGCGTATTGGCGAGAATCTTCTCGATTTCTGTTGCCGCCTGCGATGTTCGCTCCAACGAGGCACCGTTAGGCAATTGCAGGTTCACATACGCGTAACCCTGATCTTCATCGGGCAAGAAGCTGGATGGCATCCGATTGGCAAAGAATCCCGCCGCGGCGCAAAAGACCAACAGAAGCACCACCACCACAGCCGTTTTCTTGAGCAGGACACCGCTCCAGCCGACGTAGCCCTCAGTGGCCCGCTCAAAAACTCGATTAAACCAGTCGAAGAATCTCCTCAGCAGGCCATGGCTCTCTTCGCGCCGGCGAAGCAGCAGTGCGGCTAAGGCAGGGCTGAGAGTCAGCGCGTTGAACGCCGAGAGGATTACCGAGATGGCGATGGTGACCGCGAACTGCTGATACAGCCTGCCAGTGATGCCGGGAATAAAGGCAGTCGGTACGAATACGGCGGAGAGCACCAGTGCAATGCCCACCACCGGACCCGACAGTTCTTCCATCGCTTTTAGCGCGGCATTTTTCGGAGTCATGCCTTCTTCGATATGCCGTTCCACACCCTCGACCACAACGATCGCGTCATCCACGACCAGACCGATCGCCAGCACCAAACCAAAAAGAGAAAGAGTATTGATGGAAAAACCGAACAGCGGGAAAAACACGAATGTGCCTACGAGCGAAACCGGCACCGCCAGCAGTGGGATCAGCGTAGAGCGCCAGCTCTGGAGAAAAAGAAAGACAACGATAATTACCAGTACCAGCGCGATCAGAAGAGTCCAGATGATTTCCTTGATGCCCTGAGTCACGGCAAGGGTCGTGTCGAGGGAAACGGCGAAATCGATGTCCTCGGGGAAGCGCTCTTTCATCTGCGCCATCAGTTTCTCGACGCCGGCAGCGGCTTCGACTGCGTTCGATCCAGGCAATTGGTAGGCTGCAATAATCGCGCCCGGCTTGCCGTTGAAACGTCCGACTACGCTGTAATCCTGAGCTCCCAGTTCAATGCGCGCGACATCGTGCACGCGCACAGTGGCGCCGTCGGGGGTCTCGCGAACGACGATGTTGCCGAATTCTTCGGGCGAAATCAGGCGCCCTTGCGCGAGAACCGTGTAGGTATACTCCTGGCCCTTGGGAGCGGGCTCGCCTCCGGCTTTGCCCGCAGGGTTCACGGTGTTCTGTGACTGAATCGCGCTGACGATCTCTGGAACCGTGATGCCCAGTTTCGCCAGCGTATCCGGCTTCACCCAAAGCCGCATCGCGTATTGACCAGCGCCAAATACCTGTACGTTGCCGATGCCGTAGGAGCGAAGAACGGGATCGACGATGTTGATATACGCGTAGTTGGCCAAAAACTTTGCGTCATAGGTTCCGTGGGGAGAGTAAAGCGCAACCCACATCAGCGGCGCCGTGACCGATTTTCGAACTGTGATGCCGTAGTTGTTGACGTCTACAGGAAGCTGCGAAGCTGCCTGCGTTTCCCGCGATTGCGTCAGAATGAAGTCCGTATTGGGATCGGTCTTGACGTCAAAATCCACGATCAAGCTCGTGGTGTTGTTCCCCGTGGCATTGAGCGAATACATGTAGTTCATGTTGTCCACTCCGTTCATCTGCTGCTCGATCGGAGTGGCCACGGCTTGCTCCAGCGTCTGCGCGTCGGCGCCGACGTAGGTGGCGAGCACTTGAATTTCGGGTGGAGTGATGTTGGGAAACTGTGCCACCGGCAGGCTGAGCACGGTGAGCGCACCAACCAGCACCATAATGATGGAAATCACCATGGCCACGATGGGACGGTTGATGAAGAATTTCGACATGGGGCACCGTCCCTTACTGATTCGCTGGAACTCGGCTCGTAGGTGTTGGGCTCGCTAAACCTTGACTTGACGAGGGTTGGCTTTCGATCGGGTTTCCGGTCGTGAATGGCTTGGGATTCACGTGCACACCCGTGTGCATCCTCTGAACGCCTTCGGCAACGATTCTGTCCCCGGGATTGAGCCCGCTCGCGATGATCCACTGGTTACCAACCCGATCGCCCACAGTGACCGTCCGCACGTTAACTGTGTTGTCAGCTCCAACCACAGCAACCTGATAGCCGCCTTGCAGTTCGGAGACCGCTCGCTGCGGAACCAGCAGCGCACCTGGCTGTGTGCGGATGACCGCCCGGACTTTGGCATAACCGCCAGGTCTCAAGATATTGTTTGGATTGGGAAAGAGCCCTGCGATGCGAATCGCCCCCGTGGTTTCATTTACCTGCCGGTCCGCAAAAAAAAACTTCCCTACGTGCTCATAGGTTGAGCCATCGGCCAGAATCAGTTGCAGTCGAAGTTTCTTGTCGGCTTCCAGGCGACTTGCGTCCGTCGGAAAACGGTCCCGCCACGACAGATACTGAGGCTCGCTTACAGTGAAATAAACCTTGATGGGATCCACCGTCGAAACGGACGTAACCACTCCGCTGCCAGGAGTGACCAATGCGCCCACTTGCAGTTGGGCCTGACCGGCAATGCCATCAATTGGGGCTACCAGGCGAGTGAAGTCCAGATTGATCTTCGCGGTTTCAACTGCAGCGTCGTAGGTCTTGATCTGAGCCTTGGCCGTTTCTACCGTCGCGATGGCGGCGAGATTGTTCTGCACCGAATTGTCCAGATCCTGCTGGCTGGCCGCCTGTTGCTCAGCGAGAGGCCTGTATCTCTGAACATCGAGTTCGGTCCGACGCTGCACCGCCTCGGCATTTGCAAGAGAGGCTTTCGCCTGCGCCAGCTGGCCCTGAGCCTGATCCAGGGCAGCCTGAAATGGCCGTGGGTCAATCTGGAACAGCAGTTGGCCCTGCTTAACAAAAGCGCCCTCCTGATAGCCCTGCTTCAGCAGATACCCCGTCACCTGCGCCCGCACATCTGCATTGACCAGACCGTCAAGTGTTCCGATCCAATCTCCATAGATGGGAACATCTTCCTCCTGAACCTGCACGACCTCGACCTCAGGCGTGCTGGGCGGCGCGCCCATCGCGTGCTTATATGGCCGAACAGCTCCAACAATCAGCGCCACAACGATCACACCAACCACTCCCCCGATCAATGCATAACGCTTCTGAATTTGGGTCATGTGCCTCCCGCTGTGACGCTCTCGCTGGAATTGCGAACCGCGGAACCTTTTACCGGCGGCGGAATCCTGGGAAGAATAAAGTATTGACCATCCATCGCAACAACTGGGTGTAACCTGTCTGCCGCAAAGAACTAAGTCGTATGGATGTGTTCCCAAGAATCTACACCGGCTGGCCACGCTCGATCAACCTTCGCGGAAAGGGCTGCTTGCTGTCCGCAGGTTATGCAGTGCGACTTGATGTCGCGCGGAACGAGAAGTGCAGTCCCTGGTCAGCTCTCATGAAATATCCGCGAGCGATCTTCATGTTGTCGCGATCATTTGACCCATTTGCCGTTCCCTCCTCAGCCGATTCGAGGTTCACCATCGTCGGATAGCGTCTCACGACCGAGTCCCCACAATGGCCTGGGTGTGGGCCTCAAGCGGCCTTCACGAACTCGACCTCGAGGGTTATGGTCACGTCGTCGCCAACCAGGATGCCGCCGGTCTCAAGCGCAGCGTTCCAGGTCAGGCCGAAGTCCTTTCGATTGATCTTTGTGATCGCAGCGATCGCGACCCGCGTGTTCCCCCAGGGATCCTTCGACGGTGGCGTTGGCCCTTCGACAGCAAAGCGGACCTTCTGGGTTACGCCATGGATGGTCAGGTCGCCTTCGACCGCCAGTTCTCCATCCCTGACGATGCTGATGCTTTTCGATTTGAAGTGCAGGGTAGGAAACCTCTCGACATCAAAGAAATCGGGGCTCTTCAGGTGGGCATCGCGCTGTTCGTCGCGGGTATGAATCGAGGCCGCCTCGATCGAGGCCTCCACGCGAGAGTTCGCGAGATCCGATTCATCCAGGAACAGAGCTCCCGAAACCTTCGAGAAATGACCTTTCACATTGGCGATCATCATGTGTTTGATTTTGAACTCCGCCATGGAGTGAGCCGGGTCGATGTTCCAGGTGGTGGTTGAGGTTTGTACTGGAGCTGCGGTGTTGGCCATGATAGCCTCCTTTTTTATTTAATCGACATTATTCATATCGACATCGATATATATGATGTCGAGTATAATCACGGGATTCACATTCTTATGGAACAGCGCACAAGGCCTGCCCAAGCCCTTCATGCCTGGCTCATCATGCTGAAAGCCTGGCAATCAACGTCCCGTTTTCTTCTTCCCACATTCCTGGCGGAGGGATTAGGAGAATCAGACTTTCGCGTCCTCGAAGTGCTTCTGCGTAAAGGACCGATGCCCGTAAACGCGATTGGCCCAAAGGTTTATCTCAATCCTGGATCGGTCAGCGTCGCGGTCGATCGTTTATACAAGAAGGGCTTTGTAAGCCGCGTAGAATGCCGCGAGGATCGGCGGGTCCGAACGGTGTCTCTGACGGAAGAAGGGCGAAAAATGTTCCTCCCTCTCTTTCGCCGGCACGCTGCACTCATCAAACGTGCGTTTGAGGACGTCTCTCCAGAAGAGTTGCACCAGCTTGAACTGGTCCTTAAGAAAATCGGTAAACGTGCCGAACGCCTTGCTGAAGAAAACGGCCATTCTCAGCCAACTTGATGCACCCCACGTGGCTGGTTGATTCATCAGCGCCTTAACCTCTCACGGCAGAAAGATGAAACGACTCGATACAGAAAAAGACATAGCGACGCGAGATCCGGCAGGCTTGGGGCGGCCACTGCGGGTTGCGTTATTTCGCAATCTGCTGATCGCAGATCTTGTCTCTGATATTGGCACCTTCATGCAGAATGTGGGCGCGGCATGGCTGATGGTTTCACTGCACGCAGGCCCGGGTTATGTCGCACTCGTCCAAACTGCCGCTTCCCTTCCTTATTTTCTGCTCGCACTGCCTGCGGGTTCCGCGGGCGATATCTTCGATCGTCGCAGACTCGTTCTATCTACCGAGAGCTGGATGATGGCGGTGGCGCTGATTCTGGCCATTCTGACCATGGGCGGCCTTACTTCGCCCTGGCTGCTGCTGGTGCTGACATTTGCCCTGTCCGCTGGAGACGCGTTCGAGAATCCAACCTGGCGCGCCATCCTGCCTGAATTGGTATCCAAGGACGATCTGGCGGCGGCATCGGCTTTGAACGGCATCGAATTCAACCTCGCTAGGGCCGTAGGACCGGCACTGGCAGGCATGGTAATCGCGGTTGCTGGTGTCTCCACCGCCTTTCTCGCGAATGTCATTTCGTTTTGCGGAGTTATTGTCGTCGTTGCCAGATGGAAAAGACCTGTTCGAAAGCAGACCGCGCCGCCGGAAACGATGACGGGAGCCACCATCGCCGCCGTTCGCTACGTCCGCAATTCCCCTGCGATACTCACGGTCCTGGTTCGGACGGGTCTCGTTCTGTTCTTTTCCAGTTCGCTGTTTGCGTTGCTGCCTTCGGTGGCCAGAAGCGTGGATTCGAAGGCGATCGGGTATGGACTGTTGCTGGGGTGTTTTGGGGCAGGCGCGATCGCCGGAGCCCTACTCATGCAGACCCTGCGCGCCCGATTCTCCACCGAAATGATTATCTCGGCAGGCGTCGTGATCCTGGGTGCCGCGATCGTGGCGATCACTTGGTTGCATCATTTGAGTACTCTTGCAGTCGTTGTTTTCGTCAGCGGCGCGGCATGGGTCCTCTTTATCTCTCTCATTAACGCCTTGGTACAGAACCTCGCTCCAGATTGGGTGCGAGCGCGAGTGTTGGCGATTTTCACGCTTGTCTATATGGGAAGTTTCGCCCTGGGAAGTGCGGCATGGGGTGGCGTCGCTCAGAATCGGAGTGTTCGATTGGCGCTTCTATGTTCGGGACTTGGTACCGTCGGGAGCGCGATCCTAGCCCTCTTTGCCAAGCTTCCGGATTCCACAGCAGATCTTACTCCGTGGAATCACTGGCGCATGCCGGTCATCGTCAAGGAAGTCAGCGATGAACTCCTTGGCGGACCGGTGTTGGTCACGATCGAATACTCCGTCATTGGAGAGCAGGAGTCAGAATTCGTGAAGGTGATGCGGCAATATGCGCGCGTTCGGCGTCGGGATGGGGCCTATCAATGGGGCATCTATCGCGATGTCGAGGTGGCTAATCGGTTTGTGGAGATATTTCTGGTCGATTCGTGGGCCGAACATCTGCGTCAACACGAGCGGCAGACAACCGCGGATCGTGAGTTGGAGCAACGGGTCTACAGTTGTGTTACCGGCGAACCGAAAGTGCGACATCTTCTCTATGCGGATTCGACCGAGCTATAGCGCCCGCGCTCGCCATTTGTTCGCACCGAACTGGGCATCGAAGCGCCAGCGACTCGATCATTCCAGTGTCATTATTCCTCGCGCAAGGCCCGTAAGGGATCAATCCTGGTGGCACGATAGGCAGGAATCATGCTGGCGAACAGCGCCACGAGCCCGAGCAGTAGCGTGACCGCCGCAATGGTGAGTGGATCGCTTGCAGCCACACCGTAGATCAAACTCGACATGACGCGACCCAGGGCCAAAGCGCCAACCAGTCCCACGGCTACTCCGATGCAAGTCGGCTTAAGGCCATCTGCCACCACCATGCCGACGACGTCGCGAATCTGCGCGCCCAATGCCATGCGAATTCCGATTTCGCGCACCCGCCAGCGCACCGCGTAGGCTAGAACGCTGTAGATACCGACCGCGGCCAGCAACAGCGCCAGCCCAGCGAAGCCCGACAGCAGCAGCATGGTGAAGCGCTGCTGCAGCAAGGATTCATCGACCGTATCCTGCATCGTCCGGACAAACAACAGCGGCACTTCGCTATCGATTTCATTCACTGCGCCGGTGATGCCAGAAATTACGCTGCGTGGATCGGCCTGCGTGCGCGCTACGAGGCTCATGCCGAACGACTGCCACTCGCCATCTCTGGTAGCCGACATTTGTCCCAGCGGCATGTAGAGCATCGAAGCGGAGCGTGTTTGGCTGAGCGCGTCATCCTTCACATCGGCAACCACGCCCACAACCTCGCGTGTCATCTGGGGGAAAAAGTACATCGTCAAACGTTTGCCAATCGGATCTTCATTGGGCCAAAACTGCCTGGCCATGGATTGACTGACCAGTATTACTCCCGGCCGTCCCGCCACATCGGAGTCATTCAAGTCGCGCCCGCGCAGCAGGGGAATGTGCATCGCGCTTCTGTACCCGGGGCTGATCAAGCGGACGTCAACCTCGGGCTGGTCGGCCATCGCCTGTATCGGCCGGCCCTCGATCTGCACCGGCTGCAGCGAACCGCCACCAGTCAGCGGCAACGCATCGATGACGCCGTCCGATTGCACGCCGGGTAATACCTGTACGCGCTGCAGCACGCGATCGTAGAAGCTGATCTGCTGCTGCGGGGTGGTGAACTTGGTTGACGGAATCGACAGGAACGTCGTGATCACGTGGTCGGGATCAAACCCGGGGTTGACGCCGCGCAGCATCCACAGGCTGCGGATCAGCAGGCCCGCACCGATGAGCAGCATGAGTGACAGAGCGACTTCAGCAACGATGAGTATGCTGCGCGTCCGGCTACCACCCGATTCGGAAGCGGTGCGCCCGGCGCTCTGCTTCAGCGCTTCGCCGACATCTTCTCTCGTCAGGCGCAGCGCGGGTATCAGGCCTGCGAGAGTTCCCGTGAGCAGCGAGACCCCAAGAGTAAAGGTTAAGACCCATCCGTCAAGACCAATGCCGCCTGATCGCGGCAATTGGTCGCCCACAAATCTGAGCATGAACACAGTCCCGTAATGCGCGAAAATCAGACCGAACGCGCCGCCTGCAATCGCCAGAATCCAGGTTTCCGCCAGTATCTGTTGCAACAGGTGGCGGCGACTGGCTCCGAGAGCAGCACGGATGGCAACTTCTTTGCGTCGAGACAGCATCTTGGCCAGCAGCAGATTCGCGACATTGGCGCAGGCGATCAGCAGCACCAATGCAACCGCGCCCAGCAGAATGAGCAGCGCCGGACGAACGTTGCCGACCAGGTCATCACGCAGCGGAACGGCGGTCGCGCCCCAGCCTTTGTCGTCTTTGGGATATTGCTGCGCCAGCCGGTCGGATATGGTAGTTAGTTCTGCTTTGGCCTGCTTCACCGTGACACCCGGCTTCAATCGGGCAATCACTCCGTAATTCTGGTTATCGCGGACGGCTCGGTCCTCCGCGGTCCAGTTCTGCGGCTTCCACATCTGCGCAGGGAAGCCTGGGTTGATGGGATACTCAAATCCGCGTGGCATAACACCGACCACTGTGAAAGCCTGGTCATTCAGCTGGATGTTGCTTCCCACGATCGCTGGGTTGGCGCCGAACTCATTACGCCATGTGTCGTAGCTCAGGATCACTGCGTGATCGCGACCGGGCTGGTCTTCCCCATCAACAAAGACTCGGCCAAGCATAGGTTGCGCATGCAGCACGGGAAAAAATCCGTCGGTCACCGCAACCATGCGCATGACTTCCGGCCGCCCCTTGCCGGTCAGTGTGTACTGTCCGAAGCCATAGGCCGACATGCCTTCGAAGCTGTGAGCCTGCGTGCGCCAGTCGAGGAAGTTGGCGGGCGAAACCGCGAACAGCGTCATGCCCGGGAAGCTCGCCGGCGGTGGAATGTGGTAGAGCGAAACCAACTGCTCCGGCTGGTCAAACGCCAGCGGCCGCAGCACAACAGCATTCACAACGCTAAAAATTGCGGCGTTCGCTCCAATGCCGAGGGCCAAGACGAGCACTGCAACTGTTGTGAACCCCGGACTTTTCAGCAAAACCCGTGCGCCGTACCTAACATCCGTCAGGAGAGTTCTCATCTACGCTCCTTACCGCGAATCTCTGATGAAGTGCATCTTTCGGGCCGAGTGTGCGATCGGCCGTAAATGCGTGAAAACAGTTGCCCGCCGAAAGGTTGGACGCATCACGAAGTTGTAGGTAACTGTTCGTTTTCGGACGCGATTGTCCGAATTCGTGCGCGACAAAGACGCGCGAGAGAAAGATGCGCGACCAAAAGTCAAGATAGACCAGAGCAGCTTTGTCGTATTCTTAGCCGACCGAACAATAGCAGGCGATCCAGGCCCTGCAGCGATAAACGAGAGCACCGATGTTCACACGACGAAAATTTCTTGCCACCACAGCCTGCACCGTCGCGGCTGCTCGTCTTCATCTGCGCGGCCAAAGCCAGGGCCGCGTGGTCCTCACCATCCCAAGAGAAGCCGCCGGTCCTCGCGTGCCAATTGACTTTGTCGGGTTGTCCTATGAGGTGCAGCAACTCGCGGACCCGAGTTTCTTGTCTGCGCACAACAGCGGCCTGATTCGTGAGTTCAAAGCACTCTCCTCCGCTGGAGTTTTGCGGCTAGGGGGCAACACCAGCGAGTTTGCCTACTGGAAAGCTGCGCCTGATTCTGCCGAACCAGAGCATCCTCAAACCCGCGAGGTCACAGGCGAACCCAAAGCTCAGTACTATGCGGTGACGCCTGAGGCAATCCGAAACCTGGCGCAGTTCCTGCAAGCGGCCGGTTGGACCTGCATCTACGGCATCGGGATGGGAACAAATACACCGGCACGTGCCGCCGAAGAAGCGGCGTTCGCAGCTGAGACGCTCGGCAACAGTCTGCAGTATTTTCAGATCGGAAACGAAGCAGATCTATTTTCCCACCATCTGCGCGATCCCAAGACGTGGTCAGCCGATGCGTATATGGAAGAGTGGCTCAAACTCGCGCGTGCGATCGCAGTTCGTGTGCCTGCTGCGAAGTTCGGCATGCCTGATGTTGCCAGCAATATGTCATGGCTAACCGAGATCGCCGATCGATGGCTGTCGATCCAGTCCCCTCCCCGCGTAACCACGCTGACTCATCATTATTACTTCGGAGGACCGGCAACCAACCCCGAGGTCAACATTCCCAACCTGCTGAAACCCGCGACGATGCAAAAGGTTCAAAACACGGCGAACATCGCAACCGCCGCAGCCAGCAAGATGGCCGCACGCCTACGCATGACCGAAGGAAACACCTGTTATCGCGGAGGCAAGCCAGGAGTTTCCGACGTATTCGCGGCGGCGCTTTGGGCAGCCGACTATTCGTTGTTGCTCGCCAGCAACGCGTACTCGGGCGTAAACCTGCACGGCGGTACAGGCAAATCGGTGGCGAATTCTGTCGGCGGTTCTCTGCCGGGCGACGCGCTGCTCCAGGCAAACGGCCAAACCCCAGAACAGATTGCCACGCATCCACATCCTTTCTATACCCCAATCGCCACGTTTGGCGGGGATTACGTGTTGCAGCCGGTTGGCTATGGCCTTAAATTCGCGAACTCGTTCAGCGGTGCAACACTTTTGAAGACTGATTTCTTCGCACAGCTGCAGGCTTCCGCTGTCAACGCAACGGCCTATGCTGCCAGACTGCCGG
>JASHOT010000404.1 GCA_030040965.1 Candidatus Sulfotelmatobacter sp.
CTACACCGACGGCGCAATCGTCGAATACGACGACCACTGGTTCTCGGCACGATTTGGAGAGGTACTGATGCCGAAGGTTGCGAACGGCATCAATCTGGACGCTGATGTCGCGCGCGCTCGCGCTAGCAATCTCGAACTAGAGGCGCGAGGAAGCCTAATTGCTCATCGGCCAGGCGTGGTGCGGCTATTGAGCTATGTGAATCAAGGCAACATGGGAAACTATCGCGAGGCGATAGCGGACTATCTCGACGGCGAGACGCAGACTCCGAGCATCGTCTTCACCCGCCGGCAAGGACGCCATAAATATGGCTTTGGACTTAACTTCGAGCAGGAGGTAGCTTCGAACGTCGATGTTTTCGGCCGGTTGGGTTGGAGCGACGGTCGAAACGAATCCTTCGCATTCACCGAGGTGGATCGCACGCTGGAGTTAGGCGGATTTGTCAAAGGTGCCGCGTGGCGCCGCAAAAACGACCGGGCGGGAGCGGCGTTCGTAGCCAATGGCATTGTCGCAGCACATCAGCAATATCTTGCCCTGGGAGGACTGGGCTTCCTGCTTGGCGATGGCGGGCTGACCTATGGCCCGGAAAAAATCTTCGAGGGCTTTTACACGGCGCATGTATGGCGCGGAGTGTTCGTGGCGTCCGATTTTCAACACATCAATAATCCCGGCTATAACCTGGCGCGAGGTCCGGTGACCGTGGCCGGCTTGCGTCTCCACGTCGATTTCTAGCCGCTAGCCGATGTTCTTGGTGAGCTGATTTTTGTGGTCATTCGACCTCGAGCCATCATCGCGGCACTGAAGTCTGAGGGGCGAGGAGTGATGACTAGCTTTTGGGAACGTCTGCGCGGTTCCACCATCCGCCGCCGAGAGCCTGAAATAAGGCCGCGGTGTCTGCGTAACGATTGGCCTGCGCCTGCACCAGGTTGATGACGGCTTGTTGGTAATTCTGCTCTGCGCTTAACAAGGCCAGATAACTCACATATCCGGCCTCCATTTGCCGCGTCGTCAGGTCCAGCGTGATTTTCGCGGCGTCTCTTGCGGCGACTGCAGCCTTCAGACCATCGGCATCTTGTTCAAGAGCGTGCAGGGTGTCGGCGACATTCTGGAATGCGGTCAAGACGGTGCTGCGATATTGCTCATCGGCCTGAACATAGGCAGCGCGAGCGGCGCGCTCTTTGTGCATCAGAGTGCCGCCTTCAAAAATCGGCTGCGTCACACTGCCGCCGACGTCGCGAAAGCCATTACCAGCGGAGAAGACATTTCCGAAAGCAAGGGCCATGCTGCCGACATCGCCGGTCAGGTTGAAGCTGGGCAGGCGATTGGCGCGCGCGACTCCGATCAGCGCGCTTGCCGAATGCAGGTTCTCCTCGGCCTGGAGGACGTCCGGTCGCTGCTCCACCAGTTTGGAAGGAATACTCAGCGGAAGTTCCTGTGGAAGCTGCAGGCTGGACAATTCAAATTTCTCGATCAAGTCCTGATTGGGAAATCCGCCCGACAAAACGGCCAGCAGGTCGCGTTGTTGAGCCAGTTGCTTCAGCAGGGGTGGCAGTGTAGCGGCAATCTGCGCGAGTTGGGCTTCTTGCGCAGCCACGTCGAGCCGTCCGACGTAACCTTTCTCGAATTGCTTGCGCAATACGTCGAGCATGTTGGTGTTGATTTTGACGAGTACATTGGTCGCGTCTATTTGCCCGCGCAAGGAGGCTTCCTGGATTGCGGCAGCGGCGACGTTGGAACTCAAAGTAATGTTCGTGGCCGCGACCACATAGCGTGCTTGCTCCTGCTGCGCTTTCAACGACTCCACCGTGCGCCGATTCAATCCGAAAACATCAGGAACGAAAGAGACGCTCACTTCCGGCGTAAAAAGGCTGTATTGGAACACGCTGGCGTTGGGCACGGGAGAAAGTTCGTCGGAGGTTTTCGCGCGGGTGGCAGAAAAACTTCCGGAAACGCTCGGATAGTAAGCACCGCGCTGAGCCAGAGTGTTTTCGCGCGCGACCAGCAGCGCCGCTTGTGCCGATTTCAGGTCCGGATTGTTCCTGAGCGACCGCTCGATGAGGTCGTTGAGCGGCTTCGAGTGAAATAGAGTCCACCAGTCTCCGGGGATATCGCGTCCTTGAGCAAATGTTTGGGCTTCTCCGCCGGTGACATTGGGACTGCTGCTCGTCGTGGCCGGAGGCGTCGGAGTATAGCCGGGAACATTCGGCGCCGCCGGCCGTTTGTAGTTCGGACCGACCACGCAGCCAAGCGACATCAGCAGTGCGAGCAACGCAATGGGAGCCAAAGCAACATACGTGGCGCGTGTTTTGCGAAGAGTCATCATCGAATCAGTGCTTGGGTTTCATATCGGTTCCGTTGATCGCCGCGGTGCCTCTCGCGGTTGTTGCAGGAGCTCCGTTGGCAACAAGACGTGCACCCGGTTGGCGCGAATTCCTAAACTGCTGTCCGTTTACAGAGACAGCCGGGGAAGGCGTCGCTGGTCTGTGAACGCTGACGGCTGTGTTGGGAATGTATCTCTGTGCGTTGGAGCGTACTGGCTCCGGCGATGCGACGCTTCCAGTTGCATCGGTTCGAGCACTCTTCTTTGTTGGCGTCTTTGCCGGATGCGCTCGATTGATTGGAACCGGTTTGGAGTGCCTCACACTTGAAGGATGTCTTGCCGGAGTCTGCGTCACGTCCGCCGGATGTTCTTTAACATCAGCCACATTTGGGCTCGCCTTGGCGTTCGCAAGGTTATCTTTCTGCTGAGCATTGGATTTCTCATTGCTCTGCGAAGGCACTCCTGGCGATGGATGATCTCCCTGGCGCGCGAGGCTCGTGCCCGGCAGCAAGACGGACGCGATGATGAGCACGAAAAGAAGGCACGTTCTCTTCATTCTGAATCCTTCTTTTTTTCCTTCGGCTCCGAGTCATGAATCGTCAGCTGATGTTCCCCACCGAGGAAGATCAACCGCAGTGCAGGCACCGCGAGAAGCAGCATGACCGGGCCAACCAGCATGCCGCCCACGATTACGGTCGCGAGCGGGCGTTGCACCTGGCTTCCAATACCGGTTGAAATCGCCGCGGGAAACAAGCCAATGCAGGCGGAAAGAGAAGTCATCAGCAGCGGACGCATTCGCGTGGACGCCGCGCGATACATCGCATCGATGTGTGTCAGTCCATGGGACAGTTCCTGATGATAGAAGGTGATCATCAGGATACCGTCCATCACCGATACACCGAAGAGTGAAACGAACCCGATAGCGGCCGAGATGCTGAAATGGAGACCGGAAATGTAGAGCGCAAGAATACCGCCAACGATCGCGTCGGGAATACCGGCGAGCGCGAGCATGCAGTCCTTGAAATTGTTGAACAGGCTGTAAAGAAGCCCGGCGATCAGGACAAAGCTGATGGGGACGATGATCTCCAGCCGCTTCTTGGCTTCCTGAAGGTCGCCGAACTCACCCGCCCAAAGCAAGTGATACCCGGAAGGCAGTTGGATGTTCTTTGCGATGCGCTCTTGCGCCTCAGACACGGTGCCGCCAAGATCGCGGCCACGGACGCTGAACTTAACCGGAATGAAGCGCTGCACACTCTCGTGATAAATCCAGGAGGCTCCGGTATCGAGCGTTATGGTGGCCAATTCATTCAACGGGATGTAGGCATTGGCGCCGCTCGCCGTCGTGTAGGCGACTTTGATGTTGCGAATTGTGTCGATGCTCTCGCGATATTCCGGCGTGTAGCGAACGACAAGATCGAACTGGCGGTCGCCTTCCAGAACTTCAGTGGCGACAGCTCCGCCCATGGCCGCCTGAACCACGGAGTTCACGTCGCCCGAGTTCAGACCGTAACGCGCGGCCTTTTCGCGATCGACCTTGATATTGAGGTTGGGTTGACCGAGAACCGGAAAGATACCAAGGTCAGTGACGCCGCGGACCTGGGCCATCTGGTCACGCACCTGGTTGGCGAGATTGGTCAGAACTTCAAGATTGGGCCCGACAATCTTTACGGAATTCACGCCTTTGACGCCCGAAATTCCTTCCTCGATATTGTCCTCGATGTATTGCGAAAAATTGAACACAACCCCCGGCAACTCATTGTTGAACTCAGTCTGAATCTGTTCGGTGAGTTTGTCTTTCGTCATTCCACGAGGCCACTTATCAAAAGGCTTGAGCGGCGCGAAAAGTTCGACGTTGGAAAATGGTGAAGCATCGCTGCCGTCGTCGGGACGCCCGTGCTGCGAGACGACCGTGATGACTTCGGGATGGCGCAAAAGAATCTCGCGCATTTTTCGCGAAGCCGCTTCGCCATCTTCAAGCGAGAGTGTGGTCGGCATGGAAGCGCGAATCCAGAAATTCCCCTCTTCCAGGTGGGGCAGGAATTCACTGCCGAGACGCGGCGCGATCAGGAAAAAAGTTCCGAGCGAAATAGCAAGCTCGACGCCAACAACGAGTGCGCGGTGCGTCAGAGCGAAACGAAGAGCCGGATTATAGGCTCGATGCAGTGCCCGGACAACGATGGTATCGACTTCTTTGACGCGTTCCGGAAGCAGAAGCGATGCGATCACTGGTGTGATCGTGAAGGTGGCGATGAGAGCCCCGGCCAGCGCGTAACCATAAGTCCGGGCCATGGGGCCGAAAATCTGGCCCTCCACTCCCTGCATGGTAAACAGTGGCACAAAACCGGCGACGGTGATCAGCGCCGAGAACAGAACCGCTTTATCAACCTGAACTGCACTGATCAAAATCATCCGCAAGCGATCGGTCCAGCCTTCCACCTGCGTGATATGGTCCGTGGCATGCGTGGGATCGGCGCCCCAGTAACCGTCAGACAGGCGCTGCAATAATCCTTGACGCTCTTCGGGCGTGCGCTGAAAGTTCTTAAAGACGTTTTCGACCAGGATCACTGCCGAATCGACGATGATGCCGAAGTCCACCGCGCCCACCGAAAGCAAGTTGGCGCTTTCGCCCATGATCACCAGCAGAATGGTTGCGAAGAACAGCGCGAAGGGAATGTTGATGCCGACGATCACCGCGCTGCGCAGATTGCCGAGAAAGATCCATTGGATGAGGAAGACCAAAAGACATCCAAAGATAAGGTTGTGCAGTACGGTGTGGGTAGTAAGGGCGATCAGGTTTGAGCGGTCATAGAAAGGAACAACTCGTACGCCAGGCGGCAGACTTCCGTCGCGATTAATGGTTTCGATCGCCGCCTGCACTTTCGGAATCATATCGGCGGTCTTTTCCGTTCGTCTCTGGACCACGATTGCGCCGACAACGTCGTCCTGATAGTCGCGCCCCAGGATGCCCAGTCTCGGCCGGAATCCGACCGAAACCTGGCCAACGTCCTTCACCAAAACTGGAACGCCGTTCTCCTGACTGAGCACAACGTTTTCAATGTCTTGAACTTTATAACCTTGCCGCAAATCGTAGTTGCCGCCATCATCGATCAAGCCGACGCCGCGAATGTTGATCGACTGCTGGCCGACCGTGATCTCGCGCCCGCCGACATTGATGTTGGCATTGCCTAGCGCAGTGAGAATTTGCGGTACAGTGACGCTGTAGGCTTCCAACTTATGCGGATCGACCTCGACCTCAAACGTTTTGGTGGGGCCACCCCAGCTGTTGATGGCGGCAATACCGGGAATCGTGAGCAGACGACGCGCAACGACCCAATCCTGAACGGTGCGAAGGTTCGCAATCCCGAAATGCGGCGGGCCGACGACTTGATAACGATAAATTTCGCCAGTCGAGCTGTTCGCCTGGATGTTCGGCGACACTCCGCCTGGAAGGCTGACATTCTGCTGCAACGCGATCGCCGCCTGGCTGTAGGCAAAGTAATAGTCGACGCCGTACTTGAAGCTGACGCGAACGAATGACAATCCGTAAAAAGAGGTTGAGCGGATGACCTCAATGCCAGGCGTCGTGTACAGACCGATCTCCATCGGGATGGTGTAATAGCGCTCCATCTCCTCGGCGGAAAGTCCGGGAGCCTGCGCCGTGATTTCGAGAATTACGGGAGTGGGATTCGGATACGCTTCGATATTGAGCAGCTTGAAGGCGACAAATCCGGCGCCGGCAAAGAGGAGCAGTCCCATCATCACGATGGGGCGGCGGCTGAGACAGAACGAGATGAGAGCCTTGAACATGATTGAGTTCTTGGTGGAAACGCTTCTGTACCTAGTCGCTCGGTGGCGCTTGCAGCATGTTGCTTAGAAAAACCGCTCCATCGCTGACCACCAGTTCTCCTCGCTGCAGCCCATCAAGAACCTGAACCCGTCCGTCGTTTCGCAGTCCAACCTTGATGATTCTTTCCGTAAATGTGTGGCGATCGGTGGTTATCCAGGCACCCATCGTGCCGTCCGGTTCGCGCACCACACCGTTTGCAGGTATTGCAATGGCTTCTACTGGACCGTCGACACGGATCACGAAGTTTGCGAGCATCCCCGGCCGAAGGTCGTTCTTTGGATCCGCGATTTCAGAACGGATGGTTACGCGGTGTGTATTCGGATCGACGGACTCGTAGATCTTCGAAACCTTGCCTTTGAAAATTCGCCCGTCGTATGCCAATGTCCTGACTGCCACCGATTGGCCGAGATGAAAAAAACCGCTTTCGCTCTCCGGCACGTTCGCCAGCATCCACTTCAGGTTGACATCGGCGACCGAGTACGGCGCCGGCGGGTTCCCGGGCTGCACGAAGAATCCCGGTTGCGCATTTTTGTAGGTGACTTTGCCGCGAATTGGGCTGCGAACCACCAACGCCGGATCCACCTTCCGCGAGGCGATCATCTGATCGATTTCTGCGTCGGTCTTGCCAAAGACAAGAACCGCATCGCGCGCGGCTTTGAGTGCGCCCTCCGCGGTTTGTTGATCAGAAATCGCCTGCTCCAGTTCTCTCTGCGGAACCCCGACATTGGTTGTGTAAAGATCCTTGGCGCGCGCCAGTTCTTTCGTGGTTAGTTCATAGGTGGCGGCTGCGCCGATCAGGTTCGACTCGGCCTGGATGAGGTCCGGGCTTTTGATCGTATAAAGAGGTTGATCCTTTTCAACTTCGGCTCCAAGTTCGACGAACATCTTGATGATCGTTCCTTGGTAAGGGGGAAAGACCTGCACTGAGAGGTCCTCGTCATAGTCAATGTTGCCAACGGCCTCTTTTTCCACGGGAAACCCATAGCTCGCGACGGGTTCGATCTTGATTGAGTTCAGCTGGCTTGCCGACAGCTCCACAGTAGGGACAGACTGCGCGGAATTCACTGCAGCGCTTGCAGCCGGCGCATTGGCGCTCGCCGAGTGACTACAGCCGGACAGGAAAGCCGCCGCTGCGATTACCGCCATGCTGACAACGGCTGTGACTGTTTTCTTGCTGCTGATGAGTGCTGAATACTTCATGGAAGACTCTCTTCCCGCTCTGTGCTTGTCGTTCAATGCCCCGAAAATCTTCGGGTTATGCAATCGCCGAACCGTGACCCGCGTCCGAGGTCGTCTCTTGTTGCCAATGTTTCATCGATATCCGCGTTCTGAATCGATGAAGCCGGCCTACTCGTAATGCGCGATGCAGGAACACACCAGCAGCGCAATGGGAGTTGAGCTTCTTAATCACTCGGTAGTTCCGCGGTTGCTAAGAGTGTAAGTCTGCGCGTGGAAGCGCACGCCCTATCTTTCGATTCGCAGCCCATATCATTTGGAACCATCGCGAGCCTATCTTTGGACAATCGGCAAGAACGTTGTTTCCGTGGGAAAATAAGCGCATCCAGGGAGCATTGACGACCTCGTGGACCTGCTGTCGATCTACGCGCCGGCCAACCGCAACAGAATGCTGGTTGTGGCCAGTCTTCTCATTGCCGGGATTGCGGTGGTCGATTGGTGGGCAACTCACTACATTTCATTGGGCTTCTTGTATCTGTTTCCGATCATTATTTTTGGAGGATTTCTGCCGCGTACGCGGATCGTCGGGGTCGCTCTGCTGTGCGCGATGCTGCAGGAAGCGTTTAGCAATCTACCCGAAAGCGAAGCGGTGATCCGCCTGGTGTTCAGTTCGGTTGGATTCATCGGAACCGGGCTCTTCATTTCCGAAATGGTCCGCAACCGGCGAATCGTTCTCAGGCACTCTGAGGAATTGGAGGACGCCGAGCAGCAACTGCGCTCGCTGATCGAAAGCAGCCCGGCAGCAATTGTGACGATTAATTCGGACGGTAAAGTTTTGCTGGCAAATGAGGCGGCCCAGCAGCTGCTCGCTCCTCAAGCGTCCCCGCTACAGGGTCAAGCGATCAAGTTGTATCTCCCCGCTCTCGAAAGTGTGCTGAGGACGCAATCCTCGCGCTTTTTTCGAACTACCTTGCAATGTACGGGACAAAGAACGGATGGGGAGGTTTTCCTGGCTGGAGTGTGGTTCTCCACTTACAAGGCTCTGTCTGGCCCGCGTCTGGCAGCCATCATCGTGGACCTCTCCGAGGATCTCCGCAACCGCGAAGACCTGAGCCTGGATCATCTATTGAAGAATTCCAGAATTCTGATGAGTAGCATGGCTCA
>JASHOT010000041.1 GCA_030040965.1 Candidatus Sulfotelmatobacter sp.
CCGTTACCGAAGTACCATCACGTCTGGTATCCAACGTCGCAAAAGAAATGGCGGCGGCTATAATCCGCTTTTTGAGGAGGCGTCTTGGCATCGTCGGCAACCAGGCTGAAAAAAAATCGGATGCCTGCCCAAAGTAAAGAGAACCAGAGCAAGGAGAACCAGAATAAAGAGAAGATGTCTTTTTCTTCTTCCGTGCAGAGCAACACCGCGATCCTGTGCCTGCTGCTCGCCGTCGCCACGCTTGCCTTTTACAATCCCATCGCGCACTGCGGCTTCGTCTACTCCGATGACGTCGTGTATGTGATGCAGAATCCGGCGATCGATTCGGGACTGACCTGGGATGCCGTCAGGTATGCGTTCACTTCGGTGAACTCCGGGATCTGGCATCCGCTGACGTGGCTTTCGCACGCGCTCGATTGCCAGTTGTTCGGGCTGAATCCCATCGGGCATCACTACGTCAGCCTCCTATTCCATGCCGGCAGTGCCGTGTTGCTGTTTCTGCTTTTGCTCGAAGCCACGGCAGCGGTGTGGCCGAGTCTGGCCGTGGCTGCGTTGTTTGCATTGCATCCGCAGAACGTCGAGTCGGTGGCGTGGGCCGCGGAGCGAAAAAATGTCCTGAGCATGTTTTTCTTCCTGCTGGCTTTGTGGCTTTACGGAAGGTATGCAAAGCGCGGCGGAACCGGCCGATACGTTGGGGTGGCGTTGCTGTTTGTTTTGGGATTGCTGGCCAAGCCCCAGATCATCACCCTGCCATTCGTATTGTTGTTGTGGGACTACTGGCCGCTGGGACGCATGTTCGCGGGGCCGGGCAATTCTGCCGACGCGGATTTGTCTGCTTCAATCACGCCCCGTTCTTTTTGGTATCTGGTTCGGGAAAAACTTCCGTTATTCGCTCTGGCCGCGGTGAGTGCCGTGATCTCGTTGTGGTCGCAGCGCCAGGTCAGTGCAGTGCGATCGATGGCGGAGTTTCCGCTTTCTGCGCGTCTGGGAAATGCGATCGTCAGCTACGCGCATTACCTCGCCCACACATTTTGGCCCGTACGACTGTCTCCGATCTATCCATATCTCGGCCCGCCCAGCGCAGGAAAAGTTGCTTTGTCTGCCGTGCTGCTGGCCGGAATTACGATCTTCGTCATTCTTCGCCGCGACTTGCGTTATCTCATGGTCGGCTGGCTCTGGTTTCTGGGGACGCTGGTGCCCATGATCGGAATCGTGCAGATTGGCGATCAGGCGATGGCCGACCGCTATGCCTATCTGCCGGTGGTCGGCATTTTTCTGGCGTTGGCGTGGGGAGTCGCAGAATTGGGCGAGAAAGCCGCGCCAGCCATGCGCATCATTAAGCCGGCAATTGCCGTTGCGGCCGCGCTGGTTGTTCTCACACTCGGAGTGCTCACCTATCGTCAGCTCGATTATTGGCGCAACGGCGAGACGCTGTGGGGATATGCGGCCGAGGTCACCGAGCGCAACTATTTGGCCCATTCGGATTTGGCCATGGTTTTCAATGGTGAGGGGCGATTCGATGACGCCATTCGCGAGTTCCGCGTCGCGGAAGCTCTGCATCCTTACCCAGCCGATCAGGTTCTGAAAATCGGCATATATGAACAACGCAATGGACATCTGCAAGGCGCGATCGAACAGTTTCAGTGGGCTCTGAGCCAAACTTCCGAATCTCGTCTGCGAGCGGCAGCGTGGAATCAGACGGGATTGGCCTATGCGCAGATGGCGAACTACGACGCCGCGCGGCAGAGTTTTGAAAACGTTCTGCAACTGAATCCTCATGATCCCGGAGCGCTCGTGGGCAGCGCCGTGCTTGCGGAGCGCGCGGGCGATTTCAGCCGCGCGGTCGAAAGCCTGAAGAGTGCGGTTCAAGCCCAACCTTCCGATGCGGGGCTGCTCCTGCTGGCGGATGCGCTGCGTCACGCCGGCCGGCTGCAGGAAGCTCAGGCCGCCACTGACCTGGCGCAGAAGATCTCTTCGGATATGGAAGCGGCCAGGCGAACTGCCGCGCAGACCCAGCTCTTCTTCGGCTACACACCAATCTGATTCATTAGCACCGTGTGACGTCATACCCGAAGCCCCGCGTTTTTACCAGCGGGGCGAGGGATCTCCCCAGGCAAGGACTGTTGTACGGGAGATCCCTCCGCGCGCTGGTGAAAATGCGCGCGTTCGGGAAGACGCACGAACCCTATGACACGCGACACTTTGTCCACGCAATCCCTTAGAATATCCTGCGCCGTACGGTCACGCCGCATGGACAAATTGCAGGGCCAGTTTGAAATCGATCCCGAGATCGCTCGTGCCTGGACGCTGCCTGCGCGTCTCTACACGGATGCCGCAATTTTCGCCGCGGAAAAGGAAAAGATTTTTTCGCGCACCTGGCAGGTGGTGGGCCACGCAAGCCAGGTCGCCGCGCCGGGCGACTACTTCACCACCGAGCTTGCAGGTGAGCCATTATTTTTCGTGCGAGGAGCGGATGGGAAGTTGCGAGGTTTTTACAACGTCTGTCGCCATCGCGCCGGGCCTCCTGCCGAAGGATGCGGATCGCGCAAGCTATTCCGTTGCGGCTACCACGGCTGGACCTATGCCCTCGACGGCTCACTGATCAGCGCGACTGAAATCGACGGCGTCGAGGGATTTCGCGCCGAAGACTTCGCGCTCGCGCCGGTGCGCACGGAAGAGTGGTTCAACTTCGTCTTCGTCAATCTTGATCCCGAGGCGCGACCGCTCCAAGAGAGTCTCGGCGATCTGGCCAGGCAAGTCGAGAAATTTCCTTTCGCCGCGATGAAGCTCTACGAACGCCGCAGCTACGACATGAAGTGCAACTGGAAGACGTATGTCGACAACTACCTTGAGGGATATCACCTGCCCAGTGTGCATCCCGGGCTGAATCGCGAACTCGACTACAACAGGTATTTGGTTGAGCCATATTCTGGGCATGTAAGACAGTTCAGCCCGATCCGTGGCGCGCAACCGGGAGACAGTGAGCCGCGTCGCTACGCTGAAGCGTGTGAAGATCTGACCACCGATTATTTCTGGATTTTTCCCAACTGGATGCTGAACTGCTATCCCGATAATGTTTCGCTGAACCTTGTGCTGCCGGTTGAACCGGAACGCACGCTGGCGATTTTCGAATGGTACTTGCCGGAGAAAGATCATGCTGGGCCGGCGGCGAAGGCTTCGGTTGAGTTCAGCCATCAGATTCAGATCGAGGATGTGGCCATCTGCGAAACGGTGCAGAAGAATCTGCGCTCGCGAAGCTACTCGCGCGGACGCTACAGCGTGAAGCAGGAAAAAGGCGTGCACGCCTTTCATCGCATGTATGCGGAGGCGATGAGAGATCAGGTTTCAAGGTGACAAGGTTTCAGGGTTTTCAAAGTTTCAAGGTGCGGTTCAGGATGACAACGGCTTTGCACTCTGCGAGAGTCTGAAAATCCGAGATCATCAATCTGAAAATCGCGGATAAAAACTTCCGCCCTAAGGGAGCTTAGTTTTTCCTTTGTCACGACAAAAT
>JASHOT010000405.1 GCA_030040965.1 Candidatus Sulfotelmatobacter sp.
CCGTTAGTGTAGATTCCGCCCCTCCGGGGCAGGGATTTTGAAGGCATGGGGGTCTATCGTCCGATGACTTGCTGTCGTCAGCACGCGGCGCGAGAGAAGAACCTCCCGCGCTGCTAGACATCGGCGCGATGAGCCCGCCAGATTATCCCTCGGCATGGTTGCATCCCTGCAGAGCCCGCCTCCGTTTCACCCGACAGGTTCATTGTAGCTCCGCCGCGCCATGCTGTTCTCAACTTCCGGTTTGCTCGTTATCGGGAGTTGAGGTTATGCTTGCACAGCCTTCGCGGGAAACAGAAAATGGATTCCCACCGCGCCGAGCGCGAGAACCAGGAGCGAAAATACGCTCCCCTCGGGGCCCACGGTGCCGCCGGTAATCCAGTTTGGGCCGTGGAGCGACGTTTTCAATAACTGTCCTTGCGCCACAAATCCGCTGTTGGGAACTGAAAAAAGATAAGTTTCGGCCCAACCATACGCCGCATGCAGACCGATAGGGAACCAGATGTTACCCATACGGCTGAGAGCGAAAGCCTGCAACAAACCAAAGAAACCGGTCCCGAGCGCGCCGTACCACGTTTCCCCCAGATTGTGGGTGTGTACTGCTCCAAAAAGAATCGAAAGAAGGATGGCCGCAGGCCAGAATCCGATTCCGGAACCAAGCGTTGCCTGCATGTAGCCGCGAAACGAAACTTCCTCAAACAGGCCAGCCAGGGTGAATCCGATTGCGTAGAGGGCGCCGAATTTCAGGGCCACACCACGGGTCAGCGCAAACTCTCCGATTGAGAAGCCCCGAAACGCTGCGATCGCGGCCATGAACAGCGATACCATCGCGAGGCCGTATGCAACACCCTGCCAAAAACGCATTCCGAAAGCCTGGTTAAGAGGCAGGTAATAGTCGGCGAAAGTACGCTTTTCGATCCGCGACATCAGCAACGCCGCCACGAACACGGCAGCAAATTCGAACCCGTCGGCGAACATTACCCATGCGGCGGACATCTCATTTTCGGGTAGTGCGCTACGCCAGGCATGTAACGCCGGAATGTGATGAATGGCGAAGAGGAAGGCCCCGATGATTCCAATGCAGAATGCCAGGAACATCAGCAGGCGCCAGCCCGCGCGAATTCCCTTCGGGCCGACAAACGGGGCACGAAGCAGGGACCGTTTGCTGTTTGCAGAATCGGCTGTCAAATGGTCTCTCCTCAGACCCGCCAAATATACGCCGGGTCTTGCGAACGGTGGCTGAAAAATCGTGATCGCTCAGAACCGCGAGCCGTCGGCAACCCTTACCTTAGCGGATTATGGAAGGGTTGCTCGTTATCCAGGGAGAACCGTCAGGAGTGACCCCTTAACCAGGCATGGCTCACTGAGACGCAAGGCTACTTCAAATATTTGTCGAGCCAATCCAGCCAGACGCGGTATATGTCGGATTCGTGCACGGGAGCGCCGTAAGGAAAGTGCGCAGCCACGGGAACGGCGATGAACTTTACGGTGACACCATTATCCTTAAGCGCGTGGTACAACGCGTAAGCGTTTGTGACTGGGACGCGGCGGTCGCCGGTGTCGTGCATTATCAACGTGGGTGTAGTAATGGCGCCCGCATAGGTGATGGGCGATTGTTCCTCGTACGCCCTTGCTGTCTCCTTTCTCCACGGCGAGCCGCCGATCATGAAACTCCATTGGACGCCGTGGTCCGAGAGATTGTACGCGTCGGCCCTGCTGTCCGAGGCTTGGCCGGAAACGGCCGCCTTCCAAATGTGGTAGTGGCCGATGAGCCACGACGTCATGAACCCGCCATACGACCATCCGGAAACGCCGATGCGCGATTCGTCGATGAAGCCCTGCTTTTCGAGCGCGGCGATTCCGGCCATGATGTCGCGGCCGGGGCCGTCACCGGAGTCCTTCACGATGGCTAGCTGGTACTTATTACCGAGGTTGTCGCTGCCGCGATAGTTCGGCTCGAACACGACATATCCGTGTGACGCCATGAGCTGCGCAACGAACACATGGTGCCCGAAGTCAGTGAATACGGTTGTTGAAGCATCCACCCCTGGGCAAACAAATCAGCGTATTCCTTGCGTTAACTTTTGTCTTTAGCGCTGTCCCATATTGGCTACTGATCCACACAGGGCACATCGGTGTGGGCGATGGCATGGTGGTATTTCTCGTTATGTGGTGTTAGCGGTGAAAAGCCGGCGCATTTCTTAGCGAAACAAGAAGGACAGAGATTCAGTGAACCCCGTTTGTTGCCGCTGCCTGCCGGAGTTGCGCGACCAATGCCTGGAACTGAGGATCCTGGTGGAGGCTTTTGAGATCATCATCGGCCATTAGGCCATTTGCATCCTTGTAGCCGAGGCTGGCGGCTTTCTGCAGATATTGAAGTGCTTCGTCCGGATGGTTAGCCGCGGTTGCTACACAGGAAAACGCATACCACAACTCGAAGTGATTTCCCTGCACAGAGGAACTTGCATCCTTTTCGATCGCGTCGCGAAACAATTTGCTCGCCTCGTCGTACCGATGGGTCAGAGCCAAGGCCCGTGCGAGTTGGCGCAACGTATCCACCGTTTCTGAATGTTGCAGCCCGATAATGCGAACTTGGTCCTCATAGGTTGCACGCGCAAGCCGTTCCCCCTCTGCGTATCGCTTCTCTTTGATCAGAGTTTCAGCAAGATAGGTTTGCATTTCCAGGCTATTGGGGTGTTCTGGTCCCTGCAGGCGAATCTGACTCGCCAAGAGGTTGCGTTGCATTTTTTCCGCTTCCTCGACGTGCCCCTCCTTGAACAACGCAATCGATAGGTTAAGTTTCGATACGAGGGTATCGTGGTGTTCGGGCCCGAGGATTCGCGTGCGCACAGTCATCGCCGTACGCGACAGTTTCTCCGCTTCGGCGAAACGGCCTTCGTCAATCAGTAGTGACGCGAGATTTTCCATCGTGAACGTCGTATCGCGATGTTGTATCCCCTCTACTTTTTCCTGAGCGGCCAATACTTCGCGATACAGTGACTCAGCTTCGGCATTGTCACCATCTGACTGGCGGACTAATGCAAGATTGCCCAGCGCATTTAACGTTTTGGGGTCATCTGGTCCAAAAACACGGCGGTCTGCGTCTACCAAGTCGCTGAAGACCTGTCCCGCTTCCGGGTATCGGGCCTGGTCCCAGAGCGCAACACCAAGGTAATGTTTCGCGTGCAATACCCGCTCATTTTCCGGTCCCAGCCCGGGAGTCCCAACCTTGATAACCTCGCGCTCCAATTCCTCTTCCTCCGCGTAATGCCCCTGGTAGCCTTGGTCTACGGCCAAGTAATCCATGGTCTCAAGCGTATGCTGGTCCTCAGCACCCAGCACGTGCTGTTCGCTGGTGAGCGCCTGGCGCAAGAGCTTCTCCGCGTCGTCATAATGTCCCTGGCGGACCAGAATCCATCCCAACTGAGACATAGACTCCAGCGTCTGCGGGTCATTCGGTCCGAGCTTGGTCATGCGATTGTCGAGGGCGACCTTTGCTAGGTCGTGAGCCCGGTCGTAGAGCGCCAGATTGGTGTATGTGCTGGCCATGACCTGCATCATCTGCGACTGTGCCTCTGGATCCTTCGCGAGACCCTTGCCAATGTCATTCGAAGCTTTATCGAGGATCTCCCTGGCCGTGACGCTGTTGCCCCGAGCCTGGCTCGGGTCTGAAACCTTAAACATGTTGGTCATGAAATCAGTGATGCGGTTGGCACGGTCACGCTCTCTCGTGATGCGGCGCAGTTGTACCGTTTGTAATACCGAAAATCCCGCTAACAGCAGTACTAGAGTAGCCGCCACGCTGACACCAACTCGATGCCGACGAGCGTATTTGCCGATGAGATATCTCACGCCGCCTGGTCGGGCGAGCACGGGTTCATGGCTCAAGTAGCGCTGGATGTCGGCAGTCAATTCTGCAGGAGAGCCGTATCTGCGGGCGCGGTCTTTGTCCAGCGCCTTCATGGTGATCCAGTCCAGATCGCCGCGCAGCAGGCTGGCCAACTCCTTGGGGTCAGTGCCGCGAGCTTCTGCCGTCGTACTCGACGTTTGCCGATCACCGCTTACTCTCGTGCTCGGACTCGGTGGCTCCTCCTCGCGCACCTTGCGCAATAACTCATGAAGAGGCAGTTTTTCATCCGACGTGGGGGCAAACGGCTGCGACCCCGCCAATAGCACATAAAGAACCGCTCCGAGCGAGTAGACATCCGTGCGGGTGTCGATATCCTTCACGCTGGGATCGGCCTGCTCCGGGCTCATATAGCCTGGCGTGCCGACGAAGTGTCCTATCTGCGTGAACATTGTCTCGCCGTCAGCTTGCGGCGCGGTTGGCTTGGCCAAACCGAAGTCGATGATGCGTGGCATCGGTTTGCCGTCCACCTCCACTACGAGTATGTTGGCCGGCTTCAGATCGCGATGGATGATGGCTTTCTGGTGCGCGTGTTGCACGCCCTCGCACGCCTGGATGAAGAGCTCCAGCCGGTCTGCAATCTTAAGTTTCTTTTGATCGCAATATTCCGTGATGGGCAGGCCGGGAACATACTCCATGACGAAGTACGGCTGGCCCTGCGCCGTGGCCCCGGCGTCAAACACCTTGGCAATAGCCGGGTGATCCATGATGGCCAAGGACTGACGCTCGGTCTGAAAGCGCTTGACCACCGACTGGTCGTACATGCCTACCTTGATGAGCTTGAGCGCAACTTGCCGCCTCACCGGAGAAGTTTGCTCCGCGAGCCACACTTGGCCCATGCCGCCTTCACCAACCTTGCGAACGAGCTGAAAACGCTGCGCGAAAAGTTGCCCGGGCTTCAGAGCAGAGCTGTCGTCACTGGGCGGTGAGTCCGAGCCGAGTGGGCGCGATTGCAGGAAGCTGGAGCGGACATCTTCGTCGCCCGCCAAAAGTGACTCGAGCTCGGCACGCAGGGCACAGTCCGAGGAGCAGGCTTGGTCGAGGAATTGGGCACGTTGAGCCGGATCAAGCTGCATTGCCCGGTAGAGTAAGTCTTTGACCTGCTCCCATTGTTCGATCGCCATGATAGTTATGTCCTGGCCATTTGGCGATGCAGCCAGACGCGGGCGGTTGTCCAGTCGCGGTCGACGGTGGCTCGCGAAATTCCCAGTACTTGAGAGATTTCTGGCGCCGACAGTCCTCCGAAGAATTTCATCTCTACGATTTTTCCCTGTCGTTCATCGATTCGAGACAGCTCATCCAAAGCGCTATCCAGAGCCAGCAGATCCGCATCCTCGATGACGGGCAAGGCAGCCAAGTCTTCGACAACAATCTTGCAACCCCCGTACCGCTTCTGCGCCTGCCGAGTGCGGGCGTAATCCACCAGGATTTGGCGCATGAGCCGCGAAGCGACGGCGATAAAGTGTGCTCGATTCTGCGGATCCGCTGGCTGCTGTCCTAGTAGTCGGAGGTAGACCTCGTGGACCAGGGCAGTGCTCTGCAAAGTGTGGTCCGAGCGCTCGGACTGCAAGTGGTAATGCGCAAGACGCTTGAGCTCCTTGTAAATGACAGGAATCAAAGCATGAAGCGCTTGCTCGTTACCCTGCTTCCACTGCTGTAAGAGTTGGGTGACCTCGCCGGAGTTTGATTCGGGCATAGGACGCCCCCGCAGAAGGCCATCAGCATAGCCGCGTTGCGGACGCTCGTCAATCCTTTCTCCAGTCGTCTGCACTGGCCGGCTTAGCCGTCAAGCGCCAGTCGCCCGGCTTTTTTGACAAATTTTTTTCTCCATGATGAGGCGTTTGACTCATAGATTCCGCCTTTTTGTACGAGTGAGATTAAGTTTCGCAAGGTTTCGAGGACGCCGCCGGCGTGATCGAGGGCTTCATGGCCACGCCGTAGACGATGTAGCGACATTTCCCGCGCCCGCCAAAACCGGAATGGAGAGCAATCAAGGAGAGGTTATGACGAGATCAATTCTGAATACGATCACAGTATTGAGCATCCTAGCGGCCCTGTTGTTCAGCGGGTCTTCAACTTCGGCGCAAGGCAAGGGACGGATATTGCGAAGGAACCGGCCGGGGATTACGTCTCAGCCGCTACAGGCGGGGCACGTTCCGCCGCCGGGATCAACCTCTTACAGCTTTACTCTGCTGAACTATCCGGGCCAACTGTACACACTTGCCTTCGGGA
>JASHOT010000042.1 GCA_030040965.1 Candidatus Sulfotelmatobacter sp.
CGGCCCGCTGCGTGTCGAAGCGCCAGAAGGTTCGGTCGAATTGGTGGATGCGAACGGAACGCCCTACGATCTAACCGGCAAACCGGCATTCTCTCTCTGTCGCTGTGGAGGATCGGTGAACAAACCGTTCTGCGACGGCACGCACAGCAAGATCGGATTCCAGGGTGCGGAACTCGCGGTGAAGAAAGCGGAAGGGCAGGTGTAGCGCGAAGTCTGCGGAGGAGAGCATCGTGCGCGATTCGCGAGACCGCGAACTGGGGATGCATTGCAGGATCACGCGCCGAGACTTTTTGAACGGCGTGGCTGTTACCGCGGGTGCGGCGATGTTGCCACCGCATCTCCTTGATCGATTCGCTCTCGATCAGGCAGCGGCGAATTACTATCCCCCGGGCCTGACAGGATTGCGCGGCAGCCATCCTGGTTCATTTGAGACGGCGCACAGTTTGCGTGACGGCACTTTCTGGGACTCGGCGGGAAAGCCGGAAGATACAGGCGAATTCTACGATCTGATCATTGTTGGCGGCGGAATCAGCGGCTTGGCCGCCGCTCACTTCTTTCGCAAAGCGGCCGGCGGGAAAGCGCGCGTTCTGATCCTTGAGAATCACGACGATTTTGGCGGCCACGCCAAGCGCAACGAGTTTCACGCCGGCACTCGAACGTTGATCGGATACGGAGGTACGTATTCGATCGAGAGTCCGGAGCCGTACAGCGCCGTTTCAAAGGGCGTGATTGAAGAGTTGGGGATCGATGTATCGAGCTTTTCCAAACATCTGGAGAGAAATCTCTACAGCACCTACGGGCGAGTTCCCAAGATCTTCTTTGACAAAGAAACTTTCGGTACGGACAAGTTAGTCGACGATCCCTTTCCATTTCCCGGCGGCGAGACTTACGATCTCACCGTTGCCGGTCCCGACGCGTGGGCGCACTTTCTCGCCGATGCGCCGATTGCCGAGCAGGCGCGCAAAGATGTCGCGCGCTTATGCAATGAAAAAAAAGATTATCTGCCGGGTCTTAGCGCCGAGCAGAAAGAAGACCGGCTGGCGCGCATCAGCTACGCACAATTTCTGACGGAGTTGGTCGGCGTTCATCCGGATGTGATTCGGCTCTACCAAACGGTGTCGCAGCCGCTATTCGGTCTCGGAATTGAGGCGATTTCGGCAGCCGACGCGGCGGATACAGGATATCCGGGATTTAGTGGGATGGGAGTTGAGCCCGAAGGTCTTGACAACGAACGAAAATACTTTTTCCACTTTCCCGACGGCAACGCGTCGATTGCGCGACTGCTGGTGAGGGACCTGATTCCTGCGGCGATTCCCGGCAACTCCGCCACCGACATTGTGACCGCGAAGGCGGACTACGCCAAACTTGACGATCCTGCGTCCGCGGTGCGAATCCGACTGAACAGCACGGTGGTGCGCGTGCGGCACGTAGGCGATGTAGCGAGTTCGAAGGAAGTCGAGGTCAGCTATGCGCGGGAGGGAAAGGTTTATACGGCGCGCGCGAAGAATTCGATTCTTGCCTGCTGGCACGTGATTATTCCGTTTCTTTGCGAAGAACTTCCCGAAAAGCAGAAGGATGCGCTGGCGTCGGCGCAAAAGGTACCGCTGCTCTACACCAATGTGTTGCTGCGGAATTCGACTGCCTTCGAGAAGCTGGGTGCGAACTCGATCTATGCGCCGAGCGGCTACCACACGCATGTAGATATCGATCTGCCCGTGAGCATTGGTGAATATAGATGCCCGCGTACGGCGGAAGATCCTGTTGTTTTGCACATGAGCAAGGCGCCCTGCCACGCGGGGCTGCCCGCGCGGGATCAGCATACTGCTGGCCGCATTGAACTCTACGGCACAACGTTTGAAACCATGGAGCGCAAGATTCGGCAACAATTAGCGCGAACGCTGGGGCCGGGCGGCCTCGATCCGGCGGGCGATATTCTCGCCATCACCGTGAACCGCTGGCCGCACGGCTACGCCTATGAGTACAGCACGCTGTGGGACAAATTTCTACTCGACGGTGGGGAGAAGCCATGCGAGGTGGCGCGCAAGCCTTTCGGGCGGATTGCGATCGCGAACTCGGATGCTGGCGCGCACGCCTATACCGATGAGGCGATCAATCAGGCCCATCGCGCGGTCAGCCAGATCACTGGGAAGCCGGGCGCGTAGGCTCGCCTCATTACCAGGTTCTGTCGTTTTAATTGTTGAGTGGCGCGCCGTTCAGTTCGGCAGCCTTTTTTCTTGCCTCTTCGGCGGGTTGCCTCATGCCTTTGGCTTGATACGCGTCGGCAAGCGCGGCTTCCAGTTCCGGAGTGTCACCGTGGGCCTCGCGTTCTTTCAGGAAAGACGCGATCGCATCATCATATTGCTTGAGTTCCGATTGCGAGATGCCCAGCCGGTAGTAAACGCCAGTTATTTTGGGATTCAGGCGTAGAGCGGCTTGGTATTCGAAGACGGCCTTGTCATGATGATCCTGGTCGGCTAGCGCCATCCCCAGTGCGGCGTGAGCTTCGGCATTGGAGGGATCTTGCTTGACCAGCTTGGTAAATTCGTCCTCGGCTTTTTCCGGTTCGTCCTGACTGAGATAAGCCGCGCCGAGATCGAGCCGTGCCTGGGCGTTTTCTGGCTGCAATTCGAGGACGCGCTCGAGTTGGGTCTCGCCGGCCGGGAATTGCCCGTCGACAAAAAATGCATGAGCGAGCGCGTAGTGGGCGGATGCGTCCTGAGGATTTTTCTGAATTTTAGTCTGAAGTTCAGAAATCATCTGCTGATTATGACTGCGTGCACTGACTAAGGATCGCCCAAATTGAATGCTCGGACCGCGCCAGCGCTGGACCTCGAAGCCGCTGCCGACGATGAGCAACGCGACCACACCCAGCACAGCCGCCCGGCGGATGGCATCTTGCTGCGGTGCGATGAGTGCGATGAGTGCGCCGAGAATCAATCCGCTGACCAGGCCGCCGATATGGCAGGCATTATCGATGCCGCCGAAAAATCCGCCAAGAAAGAGATTGAAGACCGCGAAGATAACCAGGCTGCGGAGTGTTCCGCGAATCGCCATGCCGGGCAGGGAAAATTCGCCAAGGGCGAAAGAGGCGATCAAAGCGCCAGCCAGCCCGAATATTGCTCCCGATGCTCCGACACTCCATACGCCCGGATTCCACCCTACGCTGGCAATCCCTCCTGCGACTCCGGTGATGAGATAGACGCAGGCATAGGTCCCGCGGCCGTAGAGAGATTCACAGAGCGCTCCGAGATCCCACAGGCACCACATGTTGAAGCCGATGTGCAGCAGATTTCCGTGCAGGAACATGTAGGTGAGCAGCCGCCACCATTGCCCGGAGAGCGTGAGCGGTCCGAAATTGGCTCCGAAAGGGATACTCACATTCGGAGGGAAGTCTTCGATCGAGCCGCTGGCCAGTGCCATGGCGATGAAAACTGCGACATTCGCGCCAAACAGCACATGCGTCAGAGTGATCGTCGATTCGCGGCGCACCCAGGGGACTGCCATGACGGGCTGCCGCGCGTCGTCGCCCTCCTCGCCGCGCTGCGCCGCTTCGTGCTGTTTGCACCAGACACAGACTTTTCGCCCGAACGTCAGTCCAGGAAGTTTGCGGCCGCATTGAACGCAGTTGGCCATGGCTAAATTTAAAGCGTAGCAGGAGTGTGACGTTTAAAGCGAGAGAGCCTCGGGACTCGTGCCTCGGGACTCGGCTGTCATTCTGAGCGAAGCGAATGGCAACTGCAATCAGCGCGGCCAACTTCCACAGATCCTTCGGCGCAAAGGACGTGCCTGAGGATGACAACACGACGACGGATTGCTAATGAATCGTCTTGGTCTTGCGCGACATGTAGTCCATCAGCAGATATTGGCCGAGCGTATAGGGAGTAGTGAAATACGCTTTGCCGCGGCACATTTCGGTGACCTTCTGCACGAACTGAACTAATCCGTAGTCCGACGCCAACATGAAGGTGTTGATCAGCACGCCAGCGCGCTTGCACTTGGAAACTTCTTCGAGCGTCTGGCTGACGACCAGCGGGTCGAGTCCGAAAGCATTCTTGTAGATGCGGCCGTCTTCGAGCGTGAGCGCCGACGGCTTGCCATCCGTGATCATCACAATCTGTTTCATGTCTTTTCGCTGGCGCTGCAAAATCCGCTGGGCGAGGCGCAGGCCTTCGCGCGTATTGGTGTAGTAAGGGCCGACTTTCACTCGCGCCAGCTGGGTTAATGGAATTTCCTCCGCCGAGTCATGAAACAAAACGAGCGACAGCGAATCTCCCGGATATTGCGTGCGAATCAGATGCGACAGCGCCATCGCGACTTTCTTCGCTGGGGTGAAGCGGTCTTCGCCATAAAGAATCATGGAGTGCGAGCAGTCGAGCATGAGCACCGTCGCACATGAGGATTGGTACTCGCACTGATGCACTTGCAAATCCGAGTACTCGATGTTGAGCGGCAGCGTAAGACCTTCGCGCTGAATGGCGCTGGAAAGCGTCGCGGTGATATCGAGATTCAGCGTGTCGCCGAATTCGTAAGTCTTTGCCGAGCCGCTGGTTTCGATGCCGGTGGCGAGATCGCGTGTGTCGTGGCGTCCGAAGCTGGATTTGCCAAGCGAGCCAAGCAGGTTGCGTAGCGCTTTGAAGCCGAGAAAATCGAGGCTCTTGTCGGTGATTTCGAATTTTGCTTGTTGCGCCTCGCCCGTTTGTCCACCCACGCTGGAGCGGCGTGACGGGTCGTGGGGCTCGGCTTCCCAAGGACGATCGATTGAGACGTAATCTTCCTGCTGCATACGCTCGATCAGTTGCTCGATCAACTCATCGAGCTTGCCGTCGGCCATCATGTGCTCGATCTGCTCGCGCAAGTTTTCGTCGAACATTTCGCCATTGAGCAGCGCGTTCTCAATGGCGCGTCGGAGTTCCTCGAGCGTGTGCTCTCCCTCGGGCATTTCATACCACATCGAATCCTGAAAGCCGCTCTGCAGCAGATAGTCGGAGAGCGCGCTGAGCAGGTCTTCGAGGCTCATTTCGCCTGCGGGATCAGGCACGTATTTGGAGTAGCGGATGCGCTTCATGACTGCGTCGTTCGTTGTTGGTCGTTGGCTAACGGCGGAGTCCTCTGCCGCTCGGCGAGCCAGTCACTCTTCCGATGTACATCAGAACGTTCATCATAGCGACGTAGGGTCTTCCAGAATACAGGCTAATGCTTACTACCGAGCCATCACGAAGCTTTACTCCCAGATTTCCGCCGTTAGATTTGTAGTCATTGCTCCGGGTAACGACCCACTCAATGTTCTTGAGCGGTACTCTCTGCGTTACGGCATGATCTCGTAAGGTAAGAAGGTGACGGCTTGTGAGAATAAACGAGTTGGCTGGGGACGTCAGGCTAACGATCAATGGCTGCTCGTTCCGCAAGAGGTCGCGTAAAGGCGCGATTTGTTCGTCGGCAAATTCAGCGGCTGTTTTCGTGAATTCGTCGCCGCCACCGGTCCGGCGAAATTGACTCAGGATGCGCTTCGCAGAAATCATAGGAAAACGACCGACGACCAACGACGCTGTTAATTGAATTGCCTTCTCTGCCGGAACGGGCGATCTTCCGGCTCAAACGACTTCTCGCGCACCGGCTCCGGTTTTTTCTCTCCGGCCTTGAATACGCGCTCTTCGCTGCGCCCGATGCGCTTGTGCGCGTGCAACCCTTCGAGAATGAATTCCGCCGCCGAAACCTGCTGCTCGGCGCTGTCTTTCTGTGAAACCCGCAACGGGCCAAGCTTTTCGATCAAGCCTTGAATGCCTTTCAAGTTTTCCAGCGCCTCTTCCGCGGCGACGGAATCCGATAACTGAATTTCTCCGCCCAGGTCGAACCACTGCACGATCTGCTGCATATTTGCGCCGGTAAAATATTCGTCGTAGGTTTTGGCAATCGCAGCCCGGATCAGTTCGCGGCCCACGTGATCGGCGCCTTTCATTTCGCCTTCGTATTCGAGTTCGAGCTTGCCGGTGATTGCCGTCAGTGCGGCGTAGACATCGCTGATGCGGGGCACGACCGTCTTCTCGCTGTTGCGAATCGCGCGTCGCTCGGCATTCGAGATCACGTTTTCCATGGCGCTGATGGGCAGCCGCTGGCTGACGCCGGAACGCTTGTCGATCTTTTTGTCTTCACGCGCGGCAAAGGCGATGCGCTCGATTACTTCCTGCACATAGTTGGGCAGATGCAGATTGGGCCTGTGTTGGTCGTGCCCATTGCGGTGTGTCCAGGCTTCCTGCGCGGTGATGGCAATTCCTTCTTCCACAGTTGCAGGGTAATGCGTGCGAATCTCCGATCCGATGCGGTCTTTGAGCGGCGTGATGATTTTGCCGCGGGCCGTATAGTCCTCGGGATTGGCGCTGAAGACAATCGCTACATCGAGCGGAAGACGGATGGGGTATCCCTTAATCTGCACATCGCCTTCCTGCATGATGTTGAACAAGCCGACCTGAATTTTTCCGGCAAGGTCGGGCAGTTCGTTGATGGCAAAGATGCCGCGATTGGCGCGGGGAAGCAGGCCATAGTGAACGGTGAGTTCGCTCGAGAGTTCGTGGCCGCTGCGCGCGGCCTTGATGGGATCGATGTCGCCGATCAGATCGGCGATCGTGACATCGGGCGTGGCCAGCTTTTCGACATAGCGATCGTCAGGCGAAAGATAGGCGATTGGGGTAGCCTCGCCGAGACGGGTAACTTCTTCGCGGCAACGGCGGCAGATGGGCGCATAGGGATCGTCGTGGATTTCGCAGCCGGCGAGATATGGCATTTGCGCATCGAGCAGGCCAGTAAGCGCCCGCAGGATACGGCTTTTGGCCTGACCACGAAGGCCCAGCAGAATGAAGTTGTGGCGCGAAAGAATGGCGTTGACGATTTGTGGAACGACGGTGTCGTCGTAGCCGACGATCCCGGGAAAAATCGGATCGTCGTGACGATCCCGCAGGCGGGCGATGAGGTTGTCGCGCAATTCGTCCTTCACGCGCCGGTGCTGCAAGCGTTCCTCAGAGAATTGACTACGACGCAGGTCGCCCAGTGTGCGCGGAAGACTCATGAAAGGGAACCCCCAAACAAACTTTGATGCGATTATACGCGCTGTTGTGATCTCTGACCGCGTTGGTCCAAGACAGGAATTCTCCCGACGACCTTTCGCGGATAGGTCTGTCGCGCGACTTTGATAATGTCCCCATGGGGCGACATTAGAAATGTCCCCTTTTGAGAAAGTTACGACAATAGAAATGTCCCCTAATCTGGAGGTCTCCACAGGAGGCCAGATTGGGAAGGACAGCGATGAGCTGCAAGGAATTGGGACGAGCCGGGGTGTTAGAGCGAGTGAAAAGCGGCGAACTGAAACTGGTAAACGCCGCGGTGATGATGGGACTGAGTTATCGCCAGACGAAGCGGTTGGCCAAGCGCTATGGAGAAGAGGGAGCCAAAGGGCTAAAACACGCTAGTGCGGGGCGGGAGTCGAACCGCAGGAAGCCGCGGAGATTCCGAGAACGAGTGTTGCGGTTAGTCGGGCAGAAGTATTCCGGGAAGGAAGGAGAGCGGTTTGGGCCGACGTTAGCGGCCGAACACTTGGCCAGCGACGATCATGTGGAAGTGAATGCGCAGACCCTGCGGCGCTGGATGTTGGCAGAGGGGCTGTGGAGTCGGGCGCGAAAGCGGGGCGTGCATCGCAAGCGGCGAGAACGGAAAAAGCATGTCGGGGAACTGGTGCAGATGGACGGGAGTTTCCACGGCTGGTTGGAGGAACGAGGGCCGCGTGGCTGTTTGATGAACATGGTGGACGACGCCAGCGGAGATACGCTGGCACACATGGAGAGTGAGGAGACGATTTGGGCTGCCGCAGGAGTGTTGCGAGCTTGGGTGAAGAAATACGGCATACCGGTGGCTCTGTATACGGATTGGAAGAACGTGTATGTACGGGAGGCGAGCACGAAAGAGCAATTGCGGGGGGTGGTGCCCGTGACGCAATTTGGACAGATGTGCCAGCGCCTGGGGATTCGCATCATCGCGGCCAATTCGCCGCAGGCGAAAGGGCGAGTGGAGAGAAACCACGGCACCCACCAGGATCGCTTGGTGAAGAAAATGCGGCTGAAGAAAATCCGAACGTATGCCGAGGCGAATGAGTTTCTGGAGAAGGAATATCTGCCCGAGCACAATCGGCGGTTTCGGCGTATCCCAGCGGAGCCCGAGAACTATCATCGAGCGGCCCCACGGGCAGCGGAGTTGGAGGAAGTGTTTCATCTGGAAACCGGGCGAGTCATCGGCAACGACTGGGTGGTGCGGCACGACAATCGATATTTCCAGGTGAAAGCGCAAGCCCGGCAGTATGCGCCGGCCAAAGGCAAAGTCACGGTGTGCGAATGGGAGGACGGGCGATTAGAGATTCGCTATCGCGGTAGGGCGGTGGTCTGGGAGGAGATACCAGGCCCCGTTCCAGTTCCGACAGTAAGACCCAGGGCCACGGCCAAGAAACATAAGCCGCCTGCTCCCAAAGCGGATCACCCTTGGCGGCTGGACTATCGCAAGATGCGAGCTTGGAGCAAGCCCGGGACACGGCCAGTATCGTTGATCCATGAAATCTCAGGTTGAGATAGCTTGCGCGGGTGAGGGCGGATATGGCACGGAGAAAAAAAATTGCGGGCGCGACGGGCTGTGGAAAAGACGCGGGGTGGAAAAGTCAAAAAACGACTTTCCCACCCCGCTTGGAAATCCCGCAACCCCTGCGGGATTCCCACTTTCCCACAGCCTCGACGACTGCGAGAGATTAACTAAGACCGGATACTTCACTGACTACGAAAAGAGGACATTTCTATTGTCGTAAGGAGGGGGACATTTCTATTGTCGGTTGACACACCCCAAAAAGCCCAATTGACAACTCTATTGGCCTGCGTGCATTATGTTGTGCACTTGGTTCCCTCCCCTCTCGAGGAACTCAAAGGTCCTGGAGGAGTACATGCTCAAACTGATGCAGAGGCTGTGGTCGGAAGATTCGGGGCAAGACATCGCCGAGTATGCGGTCATGCTGGCGGTGATTCTGGTGCTGGTTGTCGGAACGGTCCGATTGATCGGATCAAACGCCAACACTGTGTTTTCCAACGTAGCCAGTTCGATTCAGTAGAATCGGAGCCGAGGTCTCAGATCTCGGCACGCTGCACAAGCGACGGAATTTTTATGACACGATTTACCCCATGCAGCTCGTTTGCCGCTGTCTATTGGTTTTACGGAAAGCGGCTGCGGCGCAGCCTGGGGTACGGATGAGCTAGTAACGCCACCGAAACCAGAGTTCAGCCGCAAGCCGCGATCCAGGGATCGCGGTTTTTCTTTTTAAGCAGATTTCCAGGAGAAACCGTCAATGATCGTCAATATGTCAGAAAAAGCTACCGAGCAGGAAATTAACCACGTCATCGATCGCATCCGCGAAGCCGGATACCAGCCTCACGTCACGCGCGGAACCGAACGCACGATCGTGGCCGCCGTCGGCAGCGGGCGCAGGCACGAGATCGAAGCGCTTCAGGTCGCCCCGGGTGTCGATAACGTGGTTCCCATCGCGCAGCCCTTCAAGCTGGTAAGTCGGCAGGTGAAGCCAGAGCGCTCCGTAATCAACGTCAATGGCGTCGCGATCGGCGGTCCTGAGGTCGTAGTCATTGCCGGACCATGCTCAGTCGAATCGCGGGAACAGCTTCTGGATACGGCTTATGCAGTCAAGAAAGCGGGAGCGGCCATGTTGCGCGGGGGCGCCTACAAGCCACGTACTTCTCCGTATGATTTTCAGGGCCTCGGGCTGGAGGCGTTGAAGATCCTGCGCGAAGCGCGTGAGCAAACCGGCCTGCCAGTCGTAACCGAAGTGATGAGCACCGAAGACATCGATCTGATCTGCGAATACGCCGACGTGCTGCAGGTAGGCGCTCGCAACATGCAGAATTTCGCCCTGCTACGTCGCCTTGCCACCGTGAACAAACCCGTGTTGCTCAAGCGCGGTCCCTCCGCTACGGTCAAGGAGTGGCTGCTGGCCGCGGAATATCTTCTGGCTGGCGGGAACCATCAGGTCATTCTTTGCGAGCGCGGCATCAAGACGTTCGAAACGGAAATGCGCAACACTATGGATCTGGCGGCAATTGCGCTGGCGCGCGACCTTTCGCATCTGCCCGTCATTGCCGATCCGTCGCATGGAACGGGAAAGCAAAGCTTGATCGCAGCCGTGTCGCGAGCCGCGGTTGCCGTGGGCGCTGATGGCTTGATCATCGAAGTGCATCCGTGTCCGGAGCGAGCGCTGTCGGATGGGCCGCAGTCTCTGGATTTTGCGGGATTCGGGCGAGTGATGCGAGCCTTGGCGGAGCCGCTGCGGCCCACGGCCACATTGCCGGCGGCGGTTTCCGCGGCATCTTAGGCGCGGTCGATGACAGGCAGGATGATTCAGCGATAATATCCCGCGCCCAGATGGTCATCGAATAAAGCCGCGAAGATTTTATTGCAAGCCGGCCTGCGTCAGCTTCACCGCGCAATACGGATTGGTAGATGCGCCGTTCACGCCCGACGGACACGTCTGCCCGGCCACATCGCCAACCGCCAGAGTCGAGAAGTATATGTTGGTCCCGCCGCTCGTCACTTCGTTGTCGATAATGATTCCGCTGGTTCCGCCGAGGGCGTCTGGCGCCGTCACGCAGGTTGAAGTCGAACTGCCGGAGCAGGTCGGAGTGCTCATGTATGGAGAACTCGTCGTGAACGTGGAACTCTGCAGGTAGGAAGCCGCGCTCGAACTACCGACTCCGAAGAACAGCATGTCCGACGTTCCGTTGTAGAACTCCGTGAGCGGCGAACACTCTTCTCCTGCCCCCTTGGTCGACTTTATGTTGAAGGTGGCCGTGGCCGTGTTGGTAATGACGTGGCTGGAAAAGGGAAACATATACATTTCCGCTTGCCCTCCCACGCCATTGTCGTTAACGAACCCACATGCAATGATGTGCCCCGAGGTCGATCCATTGACCCAGAAAGCATTGTCAAACGTCCCCGAGTGCACATTTTCTCCGGTGCAATCGCCATCCCCGCTGGCAGATCCAAGATTCGCTGTGTTGCCTGGGTTGGTCTGGCTGGACGGCCCGGTGGTAAAATTCGCCGCAACCTGAGTGATTGCACCGCCAACATTTTCGAAATAGCTGCATCCGGTGAATGCGAACACCTGGTCGGTTCCGCTGTTAGCGGGATCGGTGACCGCGATCGGTGGATCAACGACACCTGTCCCGGCATCTCCGCTCCCATCAGTAGTCCCGTCATAAACCCAGCCGACCGTATACGTCGCTGAAGTGATCTTCGCCGGGCTCGATATCTTAACGGAATACAAATACCCCTCGCCGTCTCCAAGGAAAATCAGTCCGGCATTATCGTCCACCACTGGAGCCGTCAAGACATTGTTGTACTTGTTGGTCGAGACGGTAACCGGCCAGTTGTTGGGATCGCTCACCAGGGCGGGCGCACCACCGAGGAAAACGGGATTTATCTTGTACAAAATGCCATTGTCGGAGCCCACGTACACCGTGTCGCTGTTGTAGTCGTACCACGGCGAGGAATTCGAATTCGACGCCGTCGTCTCGATGGTAAGCGTGGTCATGCAGTTCGGCGTCGTCGGAACGGTGCAGGAAGTCAGCTTAGAGTACGGGCTCAAGACCGTTCCATCTTGTGTGGGCGGCGTTGGAATGGGATTCGGCAGCACCAGAACATGGAAATAGGAACCGCTGCTGGTGCTCTCCACGAATGCAACCTTGGTTCCATCCTGCGAAAGCACCGGCGAAGTTTTGATTTGCCCGCCGGTTTGCGTCACGGTGTTGTATGCGAAGGAAACCCACGGCGAGCCGCTGTTGCACTCCGGACTCGCCGACGTATAAAGCTCATTAATTCCAACCAGGTTGGCCTGCGTTCCTGATGCCACGGTCAGCCCGAAAACGACGTAGTCATTGGCGCAGCTATCTGAGTTCACGTTGAACGAATACTTGGCTGGGAACTGATTCTGCCGAACATATCCGTTCTCCAGCGAAACGGCCCAATCGATGCGCGATTCGCTGCGCGGCACGGGGATCCAATGGCGCAGATTCTGGACCGCAACCTGCCGCATGACCCAGTTGTAAACGTAGCGAGGATCGTGGTCGCTCGCGGTAAGCACGTCGTTCGCCCGCGCGCCCGGCATCAACAGATGAGACGAACTCCAATCGTGGGGATATCCCACGTGGGATTGTTCATCCTGCGCGACGAAAGAGCCATTGACGAAAGAAGAATCGTCCAAAAAGCCATCAGCGAGGCGTGTCTGAGCTGCCAAAGGAATCGCAACTAGCGTAGCGCCGGCCACTATCAGGCAACTCAACAGGTGTGCCCTGAAATATTTCCATTTGAGCATTGTTAAAAGTCCCGTATTACAGTATTAGTCCATTCTCATCTTCGCCCAGATTCTGGGATCTCGGGCGTAACTTTCGTAACCCCCAGCAATCTCCAGACGCGCGCGCTAGTTACCAACGTGCGCACAAAAGCTTCTGCGCCGCGCGTCATTATTAATGTGATTCGCGGCGTGTACTATTCCTGGGGTCCATTTTGAATGATCGGGAAACCGACGCCTCAGGCCGTGAGGTTATTCTGCTCCCAGCTTGAAACGACCATGGGCACGGAATGATCCATCGGTTGAATCTGGATCAGCGGCCCGGACGCCGATCTTTGTCCTTGCCCTGATCGCAGCATGTTGGCGGAGGGAATTCCCGTTCTCTGGAACGACTTCTGGCAATCCGCGCTTGAGGGTCCGTACATGCTTCCCTCGAAATACGCAAGCCCCGGGCAGCGACTGCAACTTCCAACGTGAGCGCATGAGGAGCAAGTCGTCAGATCTTTTGCCCGGATCGAACGAACCTGCTTGAGTTCCGCCGACCCGTGCCAAATGTCCAGAAAAGTCTGCTGGCGCAGATTGCCGCTCGGCAGCGGAAAGGCGACGCAAGGATAAACGTCGCCATACGGAGAAATGTAGCAAGACGTGTGGCCCGCACTGCACGGGTAGCCTTCCATCACGTCCTCTCCGGGAGGAGGTGGAGGCGCGCAGAATTTCTCGACGTCATCGACCAGCGCGGGATCGCGGAAAACCTGTCTGAGGTCCGATTCCTCAATATTTAACCGCAGAATGGATCGATCGCCATCGATCTTAGGAGTGATCGTGGGGTCAACCGTGTAGGACGCCCCCAAGTTTTTTGCCAGCGCAATAACGCCTGCATAGTCGGCGAAATTCTCCGACATAAGTACATTGGCGATGGTCACCTTCAAGCCCTGTGCTCGCAGGAATCGTATGGCGTCGATAGTGCGCTTGAGCGATCCCGGTAGCTTGGTAATGGCGTCGTGCACTTCCGGCCGGTGCGAATAAATGCTGATCTGAATCTGTTCCACGCCGATCTCGCGGAGACGTTTCGCCTCCCGCTCCCGAATCATCACACCGTTGGTCTTCAGTTTGACGTTAAAAAGCAAACCGCGCGCGTACTCCAGAATTTCGAAAAGATCGCGGCGCATGAACACTTCGCCGCCGCTGATGGTAAGCAGAAAGGATCCAGCCTCCGAAAGCTGGGTCAGCACATCTTTGATCTCGGCGGTCGTCATCTCCCCGTGATCATCGTGATCCAGATAGCAGTGCACGCATCTCTCATTGCAACGGTAGGTGACATCCAGGTGCACGCTGAGCGGCACCCCGAAATGCAGCGCCCTTTGATTCATCTCCGCCAGCAGGCTCATTGCGCTCCTCGCGTTTGTTCGGCATTCATAATCGGGCGATCGGAGATCTGCAGAATGCCGTGGCCTGCAAGCTCCTGCACAAAAACTTCCGCATCCCGCACCGCGGTTTCCAGGCTCACGTCAAACTGGGAACAAATCTTGCTGGCGACAATCTCGGTGAGCGAACTCCGTCCATCAGCTGCCTGCCATATGGCAGTCGCAACTGAATCCAAGGTAAAAAATGTGGAGTCCTTCACCGACATGATCATCATCTCTCCGCCCAGCATGCGTGCGGCGATCTGCGAGCTCCTCCGGATGTACTTCTCAGACATGAACCGACTCCCTTAGCTGACCGCGATCGGAACTCTGCCGCCATGAATGCAGGCGCAGGCAGACGCTGCGCAACTGACTCCAATGACGGAGAGTCCAAGCGAAAAACCGAAGGATTGGAGAAATCTCTCGCCGCGGAACCATGCTGCGCCCGTTGCGCTCAATGTTCGTCACCTTGCCCAACAATTCACCTTCCTCTACCAGAGGATCGTTTTGCGAGACGGCATCTCCGCGCGTGATCAGGCATACCCGTTCGCCGAAGTTTTCTTTTCTGATGACGCGATGAACGACGTTGCGCCGGACGAGGACAATATCGCCGCAGACCACGTCGCCGAAGGAGGTGTGCGCGATGGTCAGAATGTCGCCGGGCCAGAGAGAGGGAAGCATGCTGCTGCCGCGCACACATAGCCGAATCGCGCGGCCGGAACTCAAGGCTTCCGCCGCAAGCTCCATTTGCGGGGCATCCAGCAACTCTACGGTTTGGCGCATGCATTCCAAACTTCAAGAATTTTTGCGGTTGAACCGGCATTCAAACTGCGTTGGATGCACCTTGCTGCACGCCAATGCCATGGTTTCGAAAATTTTTTCGTAACGGTAGGTCGGCTTGCGATATAAGCGCTTTTGCTGGGGAGGAATTTCTGCGCGCGCGGCATCGTTGCACGGGCGGATGGAATCAGAACCGCGAGTGTTCGATCCGGATTGCAGCGCCGCCCGGGAGAAACCTGAAACCTGGTTTTCGTCGTCTCTCATGTCGCGTCACCTCGATGTCGCGTACACGTGTGAAATTCGCAACAGACGCGCTCGATCTGCGCTGCGTGCGTTGAATCTTCCTCCTGTTATTGCAGCGGGCGCGAATGCCGCGTCCGCTGGCCCATTTCCCGCCCCAGTGGCATTTTTTTAGCCGGCCATTGCCACAGATGCCGGAACGTCAACCAGACCGACCGCTCGCATCTCACCAACAAATTCCTTGACGTCGTGCTCCGCCTGCTCGGTTTCGACCTCGTATTCAGCGACCATAGCCGCGACCAACTGCCCGAGCGTTCGCGGCGACTCCAGCAAATACCAGATCCAAGAAGCCGTACCGTTCAACGTGTAGATCGTCGCCAGGTCGCCAACTTTCGCTTGCGCGGGAACAATCATGGTTTCGCCCGCAACCAGACGCGCTACCATCGATTGCGAACGCGTCAACATTTCTTCCTGTCCCGTCGCCAAGCTGCACTCCACAGTTTCGGATTTCGTAAAAAACGTTAGCCTTCGAAACCCCACACTCTTCGTTCCAGTTTGAGATTACGGCAATTCCCCCTTGTGAAAGCAATCAGACTTCCGTGGCAGGTATTCGATTGGTTATCAGTGGAAATGGTTCTCAATCCCGCGTGGAAACGGCACTTTCGCGGTTGGACTCAACCTGCTTCGGGCGAGTGCACCATCAAAAAAACAGCCGACCATCCAACGACGTGGCGGCTCGGCCACTCCAAGCTTTCCAGTGGACAAGCGAAACAAAACGCTATAAAAAGAAAAGCGACATTTTCAGCACCTCTAACACTGAAGAACCGCTTACAGGTCGAATTATCGTGCTTAACGAAGAACGCCGTCGCGCCATTCTTGATCTGCTCAATCATCAAGGCCGGGTCCTCGTCACCGAACTCGCGCAGCAGTTCGAAACCTCCCAGGTTACGATTCGCAAGGATCTCGAAATACTCCATGCCCACGGGCTGGTCCATCGCACTCATGGAGGCGCTCTGCCGTCTCGTGATGGAGCCCTCGAAGACCCAACTTTGCGCGAAAAGGAGAAACTGCATCGTCAGGAAAAACTTCGTATCGCGGAGAATGCGGTGTCGCAGGTAAAAGAGGGTCAGGTACTGATTCTCGACTCCGGAACCACAACCACCGCAATCGCGCGTGCGCTGCGCTCGTTTCAGAACCTTACCATCATTACCAATGCAGTCAACATCGCAGCCGAGCTTGCCGGCACAGCGGTCGAGGTAATCCTGACAGGCGGGACGCTGCGCAAGAATTCGTTTTCCCTCGTCGGTCCGATTGCTGAAGAAACTTTGCGCCGGCTCAGTGCGGATTTACTTTTCCTCGGCGTCGACGGATTCGACGTTCATTACGGATTAAGTACGCCCAATCTGTTGGAAGCGAAAGTGAACAAAGTGATGGTCGAGGTTGCGAAGAAAACCGTCGCAGTCTGCGACTCGAGCAAGTTCGGCCGGCGCAGCCTGTCACTGATCGCTCCGCCTTCGGCGTTGCAAGCCGTCATTACCGACCGAGGCGTACCGAAGTCTGATTTGCGCGCACTGAAGCAGGCGGGCATCGAAGTCATGCTCGTGTGAACCAGTCTGTCATTCTGCGCGAAACGAGTTCGGAGGAACTCGCGCCGTCGAAGAATCCCTACCGAATCTCAAACCTATGCCCCGTTTCGATGTCACTATTGCCGGTGAGCTGAATCTCGACCTGATCCTTTACGGTTTACCCGAGCAACTTCCGCCTGAGCGCGAACTGCTTGCCGATCGCATGATGCTCACGCTGGGCGGGTCTTCCGCGATTGTGGCTCACAATCTTGCCGCCTTGGGCAGCCGCGTCGGATTTCAGTCACGCGTCGGCAACGACCCCCTCGGCCAGATCGCCCTCGATCGCCTCCGGCAGGGCGGAGTCGATATTTCGCTGGTGCGCCGCGATAGCTCAATCGACACCGGGCTCAGCGTGATCCTGCACCATGACGCGTGGCGCAGCATTCTCACTTACGCTGGCACCATTGCCGAATTGTCCTGGAACGATCTTGACCTCGACTATCTTGCCGATTCGCGTCACTGTCATGTTTCTTCTTTCTATTTGCAGCGCGCGTTGCGCCCTCGCCTCGGCGAACTCTTTCAACAAATGAAATCGAAGGGGCTCACGACTTCGCTCGACACCAACGACGATCCCGACGACCAGTGGGAAGGCGGATTGAAAGATGTTCTGCGCTACGTGGATGTCTTCCTGCCCAATGAGCGGGAAGTTTGCAAGGCGGCAGGCACGGAGGATATGGAAGCTGCGATCGAGGAACTGTCGGCGATTGTTCCACTTCTTGTCGTCAAGCTAGGCAAGCACGGTGCCCTGGCGCAGCGTGGCAAAGAACGTTTCACTGCCCCGACGAACGAACTTGTCGCCGTGGACACAGTCGGTGCCGGAGACAGTTTCGACGCCGGCTTTCTGCACGAATTTGTTCGCGGATCGGATTTGGCTACATGCCTTGCCAGCGGCAATCGGGCCGGAGCATTATCGACGACGCGACCGGGAGGCACGGAAGCGTTTCGCGACCTAGCACATCGCAAGCGATTCCTCGAAGCCATCCGCTAGAGACATATGAAAACTACGCTGATAGCAGCCCCCGTTATTTTCCTCGTCTGCATCATCTCTGTGGCACAGCAAACTGGAGGCACGGTTTGCGTGGCCGCAAGAATCGATGACCCTTTCTGGAAGGAACCTGCGACGCTGCCGAATGGCGAGATCAATTCGCATGGATTAATGGTGAAAATAGACAAAATGCCGGCGACCGCGTGGCCCCTACGAAAGGGCCTCGAACTTGATGGCCTAGATACCGCGGAACGACACCTTCTTGTGATACTTGATTCACACGGCAAACCGATCGAAGCGGTTCGGTTCAAGTTTTCGGAGTATAAGAGCACAGCATTATGTGCGCGATACGACGGCTACCAGGGCATCGGGCTCCAGGAAATGGGTAGACGAACTCCGTGGTGCAAATGCAAAGCTCCGAGATGACGACGCAACGTTGTATTTCACGACCCTGTGACTCTATTGGCCATTTACCTCTAACAGTAAATGTTCCTTGAATTCCGCCTTCAGCTTGGGCGCCGCACCGGTCGCCGCCTGCACCGTTCCTAAATCTGTTCCATCCACATAGTCAACCACGTGATACGATCCCGGCTTCAGGCCGCGCAGCTCGACTTCGCCCGAGAAAGGCTTATCAGACGGCGTGAAGAACGCGTAATACATCTTCCCGTCTTTCTCAATCGCGTACGCTTCGGGCACATCATATCCATACACGTACAGATCGCGGAATTCGCCCTTCGACAGCATCTTCTCGTTATAAAGTCCGATCCATTTCTTCCAGTGCTCTTCTTTCTCACTCGTGAGATTCACCGGCTTAAACTTCGGTCCCGGATCGGGCCAAACAAACTTCGTGCCCGGCACGCCGCCCAGACCCAGCGTTGAGGCGAAATCGCTGCCGTGCTCGCTCCAATTTCCATGACCCAGCGGAGTCATCTCGGAAAGCTCGACGTGATCGCCATAGACCGCCGCCTGCGGTCCTAGCAGCGCTTTGTACATCTTGATGCGACGACGCACCTGCACCCCTCCCACCGGATCGGCCGTCACGGCCTGATCAATAAATGGCAGCCATGCAAGTGACGGCGGCGTCCCGCATGGACAGGCCTGCGTTACACTCTCCGGCTTAATCGCACGCGTCGTCTCGAAAATGATCTTGTACACTGCGCCCATCGCATTCACCGACTCCTGCGGCGACTTGTGATGATGCGCCGGGTTGTAACATGCGGGCACGCTGTAAATATTGTCGAGCTTCGATCCATCGAATCCCCAGTCACGAATGAATTTCTCCGTCAACTGCTTGTAATACGCCTGCACCTCCGGCAATGAGGGATCGAGTGCCGCCAGATCACGCGTCATGCGCGCGTGCTTGCCGTTCTTGTCCAGAATCAGCCACTCCGGATGTTCCTGCACGACTTTCGACACGATGTACTTATGCGACTCCCATCTTCCCTGCCCATCTTCCACTCCCAGAGGCAGCCACCACAGTTGCGCGAGGATTCCCTGCTTGTGAAACTCATCCACCATTTTCTTGATCGAATCTCCAGGAAACGTCTCCGCTCGCGGATTCCAGTCTCCATATGTGTCGAACCAGCGATCATCGAGCGTGGCCCACTTGATGCCCATTTCTTTGAGCTTGGGAATTGTTCCCAGCATCTGCGCCGGCGTCACGTTGAACTCATATCCCCAGCCGCACCAGCTGACGTTGTAAGCTTCATTCGAAGGCTTCGGTATGTCCCACCCTTCTTTCTGCAGCACGCTCGACCACATGCGCAATGGCTCATAGAAGTCTCCGCTGTAGACAGCCAGGAAAGTACGCGGCGTCGAATATGCTTCACCCGGCTTCAACACCGCATGCACAGGAATCGTGAGTCCCGCTCTCACCCTTCCATCCGATTCCACTTTCACAGGAATCGAAAGAGTCCAGGGCAGCGTTTCCACATGTCCGAGCGCCTCGCCGACGGACGACGTCCAGAACGCGACCACCGGAATTCCGCCTCCATAGCCGCCTTTGACAGCTTCTCCCATCAGATTCGGCTGCGCTGAGGTCCGCGTCACCTTCTGCACGTCGTCCTTGCCCCAGTCATAGCTCGATCCCTGAAACGACCACATGTCGTACGGCTGGACCTTCTCATTCACGTTCTTCGCGTTGAACCGATGCTGCTGGGTTACTATCTCATCCAGCTCGAAATTCGATGTACCTACGTTTTTGTAAGTAACATTCGCCAAGGCAGTGTTAGGAAAATCGTCATACACTTCCACCACCACCGTCCGCTCCATCGGCACGCCCGACGGCGCCAGAGGACGTCCGGGAATCTCGATCCTTTTCCCTCGTCCCAGTCTTCCTTCTGCCTCTGTCACCTTCGCTTGCCCGAAGTCGGGGATGAATTCCAAATCCCTGCCTTCGTGCACGATGTGGCCACTTGCCGCAGCCGAACTCACTTCCGGCTCGTCGAGCGACAGCCGTTTGCCGTCCTTCAGCAGAGTTGCTTGCAAATATCCTGACGGCAAAATCTGGAACTCCGCCGTGCTGGTGGTTACCACAACCGGCCCACCATCCTGCACTTCGACCTTTATGTCAGACGGTCGGGAGGATTGCTTTGGCGATGCCGCAGGACGAGAGCAACCCGGCATCATCCAGGCTATTGCGGCAAGCACAACGGCGAGAATCGAAAAGAACAGACGAGAAGGCTCAGCTCGAAGCCGCATGGGAATCATGATTTCCTCGTAGAAGTTGGAGCGTAGCGAAAGAAAACACAATCTTTCGTAACTATACCGCAAAGGGCGAGTTTAGGCACGCTCATCCTGCTGCCACAGTTAGAGACAGCATCAATGCAGCTCAGCGAATCTCCGCCAGTGAGTGCTCCAGTGCGCCGCGCTTCGGCGTGGGCATTGCACCCACCTCACTCGCCACCCAGGCTCCAACCAGATTCGCAACTTCATTCATCAGATTGAGCGACGCCCCATGCAGATACTCGTGAACCAGCCCAGCGGTAAAGGCATCGCCCGAACCAACCGTATCGGCCACTTTCACCCGAAATCCGCGATGCTCGCTGATCTGATCGCCCTTTACCAGCACGCTCCCGCGTTCGCCCCGTGTCACACAGACCAGTTTCAGTTCAAATGCGTCCATCAAACGCCGGGCTGACGAACATTCATCTTTATGGGCTAGCCTGCACAGACTCATCACTCGTGGTAACTCTTCATCGTTCAACTTTACGATGTCGGCCAGCTTCATCGACTCCACGATCGTATCCGCCGAGTAGTATGTCTGCCGCAGATTCACATCAAAAACTTTCAGAGTCTTAGACGAAGCCGCCTGCAGAAATTTTCGAATGGTTCGGCCACTTTCCTCCGATCTCTGGGCCAAGGAACCGAAGCACACTGCATCCATTTTTTCTGAGAGATGCTGCCAGTCCTGCGTCCACTGCAGGTAGTCCCACGCAACCGGGTGCGCGATCTCATAGCGAGCAATCCCGTTCCCATCCACCTCGACCTGCACCCGTCCCGTCGCATGATTCCGGTCTGTCTGTACATGATCGATATTGAGTCCCAGCTCTTCCAGCACCCGCAGCGCTTCCACTCCCTGCGAATCTTCGCCCACCCGGCTGGCCACGATTCCCTGGTCACCCATCAGAGTTGTAATGTAGGCAAAATTCGCGGGCGCTCCGCCCAGACACGTGCGGCCGGGCAGGATGTCCCACAGCACTTCGCCGAGTCCTACAACTTTTTTCTTCATGTCCGCTACCGCGTGGGAATGTTACATTCCAGAAAAATCGATTTGGCCTGCCGTCCGAAAAAAGAGAGGGACCCCCGAAGGAATCCCTCTGTCAGCACTACGTGGAAGCGCCTAGAATATGAATTTCAACGCGAATTCGAGTTGGCGCATACCGGTAGTCGAACCCGGTGTGGCGTCCGCTTCGATGTCGGTTACGTATCCGTTGCCCGGACAATCGATACAAGCGCCCGTTCCCTCCTGGTTTTGCAGGAATCCCGCCACGGGGTGATTGAATAAGTTGAACGCATCCATACGGAACTGCGCCTTTACGCGTTCGGTAATGGAGAAGTTTTTCATGACCGCGGCATCCGTCTGGAATGAGCGCGGACCGCGAATGCTGTTCACGCCTGCGTTGCCAAGCACTCCGCAGGCCGGCATCGCCCATCCCGGTCCGGTCGGGCTAGGTAGCGTACATGTGTCGGTTCCGACGACAAGCGAGGCCGCCGGATAGGTAAGCGTAGGTATAGGAGTGAAAAACGATTGTTGGTGCGTATCGGGGTTAAACGACCCCAATCCCACGTGGAACGCTCCATTCTTGTCGGGACGGCAACCGCCATAGCCTCCAAGGTCGTTGACTGAGCCGCAATTGTCAAAGGTCGGAGTCCAGGGCAATCCACCGCTCCAGTTCATTGTGCCTGTGACCTGCCACCCTCCGATCACCTGATTCTCCACGCCACCCGCGCCTCCGGCAAACGTCTTCCCCTTGCCGAAAGGCAGCTCATAGACGAGGTTGGAAACCCAGACATGGTTGCGAACTTCCTGATCTGGCCCGTAGGAATACGGATGGCTGTTGGGATACTCGTTGCTGTCGTATTTGTTCGCGTGGGCGAACGTGTAATGCGAGAGCAACTGCAGACCGTGGGAGAAGCGCTTGTCTACTTTGATCTCTAGTGCATTGTAGATACTGGTCGCATCGTTGCCGTGGTAATTACCCTCGTCCGTGGAGCAGCACTGTAACGGAGCTGAGGTCGTCGGATCCGTGTACGTCGGGTAGGTGAATAGGTTATAGAGCGGACGGCGGGCCACCTGCGGAATTGTGGGGGTAAACCCAGGAAGCGTCCCCGCGGCCGTGACCACCGCCGTGCCGGCTCCTATGAAGGGCTGATTGTAGTTGTAGGTGTCGCTGTCACCAGCGAAAATGTTGGTTCCTTTGTTGCCGAGGTACGTGACTTCCAATGACGTCGTGTTGGTCAGCTGCCGCTGCAACGTTACATTCCACGCGTCCAGCGTTGGCAGCCGAACGTAAGTCGGACGGATATGCGGTTGTGCGCAGAACTGGTTTGAGGCTGCTCCACTCGGCAGAGTAGCAGACTGGTAGCACGCCGGACCGTTCAACGGGAGAAGTCCATTGGACGGAACTGTCGGAAGACTAGGCAGCGGAGGCCCTGCGTCCAGGACGAAAGCCGGGAAGTTTTGCCCGTTGATGTCCTGCGCGCTTTGGTCCGCCAGCACGGGGAGCGTCTGGGTTACCGCGTGACCGAAGTTAGAACCGAACACACCCATATCGAAGCTTCTGCCGTAGCCCATTCGGATCACGGTCTTTGGAGTGATCTGATAGGCTGCGCCGAGCCGCGGCGCCAGGTAGCTCCACTTGTTGGTGATATTGCCATTGAGCCCAATCCCGCCGACGCCAGCGACTCGGATTTCCCCCTGCACGGCATTGGCGAATCCCCCGTTCTGCGTGCCATTGACGTATTCGGGGAAATAGACCTCCCAGCGCAACCCGTAATTCAGAGTCAGCTTTGGCGTAGCGCGGAAGGTGTCTTGTGCATACCAGAACATGCGGTGTTGCCGTTCCGCAGCGTCGAGGGTCTGCGAGTAATAGCGGCTGAAGTTGGTGACGTCTCCGAGGAGGAACGTCGCGAAGTCAAGTCCGCCAACACCAGCGTCGGATGTGGAGCCGTGGTTGAACTGATAAACGCCGGCGCGGTTGGAGTCGCTCGGCACGCGCAGATTTCGCGCGTAACGGAAATCGGCCCCGAACTTGAACTGGTGGTTTCCAACAATCTTAGTGATATTGCCCACCCACTGAAACGCGCGCTCGCGCTCGATCAACGGACAATTGCAGCGGGCCACACCCAGGCCGTCGCCTATGCTGCTGCCAGTGCCGTCGAAATCGAATTCGCCCAAGCCGGAGGTTTCCAGTGCTTGCGAAGTAAGGTTGGCGTTGGGGATGCCGAAGTTGGTCATGGCTGGTACGCCCACATCCGGCTTCTGCGTGAGCGGGTTGTACTGGAAGTAACCGAAGCGGAAGTCTCCCAGCAACGTTTGGCTGAATGTCTTGGTCACGCCACTCGCCAAGCTGTAGTTGTGAACGTTGGAACTTCCCGCCAAGCCGCCCGGGCCGTCTCCCACGCCACCTAGCGCCAAGCCCAAACCGGGCGTACCAGACAAAGTGAAGTAATCGAGGCTGAAGCGGCCAAATACGTTAATCGTCGGCCTCATCGCGTAATCAATGCGTGTATCGAAGGAGTTTTGGTTGTACGGTCCCGCGCCGGAGGCGATGAAGTTGTTCAGACAGCCGGTTTCACCTTGCGCGGCGCAGGTGCCGCTGGTCGTCGGGGCGGGGTAGGCTGCCAGCATCTTGAGCGCTGCGGGCGACATCGCAGTCACGGGAACCAAGTATTGGTCGGCCACGGTCCGCCCATTCGGCAGAGTGGTGGTACCGGTACAAGTAGATGGGTCCGCCACTTCTGTACCCGCGCAGAAAGCGAAACGGTTGCCGCCAGAAGAGGTCTGGTTAGCCAAGTTTGAGTTGGGATCGTAGAGGTTCGCGCCGCTGCCGTGGTTAAAAATCTGTCCCACATAGTCACTGAAGTCGCAATACGTGCCGCCGACTACACAAGTGCTCTGCAACTCAGCGGTCGGAATCGTGAACAGGTTGGTGATGCCAGCCTTCTGCCGTTGTGCCTGGTAATCCCCGAAGAAGAACAGCTTGTTCTTGATGATCGGCCCACCGATCGTTCCGGCCCACTCCTGCCAACGAGAGTGAGGAATGAGCGGTCCGTTGCTGTTGCTGCCAGGATACTGCGTGAAAGGATCGCGTGCCGCCAACGCGTCCGTGCGCCGGAACCACACTGCGGTGCCGTGAAAGTCGTTGCTTCCGGATTTCGTCTGCACTGTGACAACGCCAGCCACCGCTTTGCCAAACTCCGCGTCGTAGTTCCCCAGCGTAACCTTGGTCTCTTGAATTGCATCGAGGTTCGGATTGACCACGATGATTCCGAGGATGGGATCTTGGTTGTCGGTGCCGTCGAGTTCAAATGCCGTACCACTGAAGTGTTGGCCGTTCACGAAAATCTGCTGGCCGCCCTGCGGATTCTCTGTCGCCGCGTGACTCCATCCGACTAGCTTCTGCGTTCCGGGCGAAAGGAGTTCGAATGAGGTGAAGTTGCGATTCATGACCGGCAGATTTTCTACATACTGCTGGTTGAATTCGATAGCGACGTCGGCGCGATCCGTCTTCAGCTGTGGCGCTTCAGCCGTAACCTCAACTTGCTCACTTGTCGATCCCACAACGAACTGGCCATCCACGCGCGAACCGGTGTCGGCGGACACCTGGATGTCCTTAAACTCCAAGGTCTTAAATCCCGCGCCCTCTATACGCACCGTGTACACGTCGGGAATCAGGTGGGTAACGGAGTAGTTGCCGCTCTCGTTCGTCGTTTCCTGAGTCGATACGTTCTTGGTTTGGCTGGTGACCGTCACTTTCGCCCCAGTCACCGCTGCTCCAGACGGGTCGGTTACGGTTCCAAGGATGCTTCCGAACACAGCCTGTCCGACCGCAAACGGCACCCATGTGCCGAACAGAAGACTCAACGCCGCCAATGCGCCCCAAACATACCTTTTCATGAACTTCCTCCTCGACCGCGCCGACTGTGGTTTTAGCCCCAGGATTTAGCCCCAGAAATGCAGAACGATACGTGTGTTGAGATCCGTGCAGTCGTAATACAAAACAATTAACTGGAAGAAGTTTCACTAGGTTTGATACCGTTACTGGTGCAAACCCTTGGGGCTGGAGTAAGATACGTAGTCCTGTTACGTCCTTGTTAAATGGCTGTAACGCACAGTATCGGGCTGGGCAAGGATCAATGCTTCCACCAAATAGAGAAGCTTACCAATAGTCATAGCCTTCACAGTTCCGAGTCTCTCTGCAAATTATTGCGCTATCTGGCGGAGCACTCGCTCGACCATCCGGGGCTTGCACTCAAGGAGTATCAGATCGCGACCGAAGTTCTCGGGCGCCCTGTGGGTTTTGATCCGCAAAGCGACTCCACCGTCCGGGTGCAGGCTGGACGCCTGCGGGTAAAGCTAACGGAGTATTACGCGCATGAGGGTGTCGACGATCCCATCATCGTCGACCTCCCCAAGGGCTCATACGCGCTCACCTTCCATCTTCGTCCCGGCAAAGCAGCGCTCCAACCACCACAGACAATCGTTCTTGAGCCTGCCCTTCGGCCCCAAAGAGCTCTTCGTTCGGGTCGCAACTGGGCAGTGGCGACCGCCATTCTCTCGATATTTCTCGTGCTGTCGCTGATTACGACCGCCGTGCTTTTGTCCGATCGCTCCAGAATCCAGACGGCAACGAGCCAGCCGGTACCCGATTCATTCCAAATCTTCTGGAGTCATTTTGTGACCGCCTCTCAGCAGCCCTGGGTGATCTTCAGCAACGGGCGCTTCGTGGGCAGGCCGGAGACCGGAATGCGGTATTTCAATTCCTCTTCGGACTCTGGCTCTTTTGTCCTCGATCACTACACGGGCGTCGGTGAGGTGCTGGCCATTCACCAGCTCGACCATCTGTTTGGTTTATTTAATCGGCCACTGCGCGTCAAACGAGGAGCTTTGTTCTCTCTCGACGACGCTAAGAATAACGATCTGATTTTCGTCGGCTCGCCCTCCGAGAATCTTACCCTTCTCGATATTCCGGGCACGCGCGAATTCATTTTTCAGCGGCTCGATTCCGGCCCGCGAAAGGGTGATCTGGCCGTTATCAATGTCCATCCGCAGCCGGGCGAGTCGGCCAGTTTCATTGGCACGCCTGCCAATCAACCGACCGTCGAAGATTATGCAGTGGTGAGTCTTTTGCCCGGACTCGACCCCTCTCACTCCATCCTCATACTTGCCGGCAACACAACTTTCGGCACGCAGGCCGCCGTCGAGTATGTTTGCCGGGAAGATTCAGTTAAAGAATTGCTCCAGCGTCTGAAAGTAAGGAAGGCCGGCGACCTCAAGCCATTCGAAGCTCTGCTTCACGTCAACATCGCCCACGGCGTTCCCGTCACCACCGAGCTGACCTCCGTTCGCAATCGCGGAAATTGAAGCTCGCCGTATATCGGACGAAAAACGTGGATCGGAAGAAAGACGCGCTCCAAAGATTTAAAGTCTTGCGAGATGTCATCCGAACTACTGGCCCGGTATGCTCAGATGTGGATCCAACTCGGAGGCGCGCTGAAACTCTTTTTGCGCTTCGTCTTTCTTCCCGCTTTGGCGTAGCGCGAGTCCCAGCTGATAGTGAGCCGGAGCATAATTCGGATCGGACTTGATCGCCGATTGAAATTGCGCGATTGCACCATCCCGATCTCCCGCAGTCAGCAACCTCTTCCCCGAGTTCGTGGCAAATGTTGCCGCCTGCCGATTGTTCGTCGCCGCTACTATCTTCGCTCCCGCTTTCGCTTCGTCCGCCGCACCAGCCGTATCGCCCATTTGCCGCAACACCGCCGCCAGCGTCGTGTGTGCGCCCGCGAACTCGGGCTGCAATCGGATCGCTTCTCGCAGCTCCGCTGCAGCTTCCGGCAAGTTGCCCTGCTGCTTGTAGACCGTCCCTAAGGTGTAGTGAGCTTCGGCGTAGGTTGGCTGATTCTGAATCGCGCTCCGCAACTCCGCCGTGGCCTTGTCAAAATCTCCCGTCTGCCAATAAAGAATTCCCAGCGTGTAGTACGCGTCCGCCAGATCGGGCTGCAAGCGGATTGCGGTTTCAAACTCCGGAACCGCTTTTTCCAGCTGATCTCTCAGCTTGTAGGCTAGTCCAAGGTTGTAATGCAACGTTGCATTCGCCGGGGCGAGCTGGATGGCGTCTTCCAGTTCCGATACTGCGGCATCGAAGTTGGTCAGCTGCATATAAGCAATTCCCAGGTTTCCACGCAGCGAGCCATCCTGCGGACTCATCTCAATCGCCTTCTTGAACTGCGGAATCGCGTGCTCGGCGTCCCCTTTCTGCAGCAACGCCAGCCCCAGGTCGTTGTAAATCTCTGCATCTTCCGGATGCAGCTTCAGCGCCTGATTAAACGCTGTCACCGCTTCATCCATATCTCCGGCGCGCTGACATGCGATCCCTAGTTCCACCTGCACTTCGTACCGGTCAGGCTTCAACACCGCCGTTCTACGCAGTTCATCGAGCGCCTCGGCGCTCTTGGATTGGGCTGTCAGCGTTTTCGCGAGGTAGTAATGGGCGGTGCCATCCTGCGGCGCCAGCTCCACCGCCTTTCTCAACTCGGCTGCAGCCTCATCCAAGCGTTGCTGCTCCAGCCGCACCACTCCTAAATGAAAATGCGCGGATTCGCGATTCGGTTCGAGCCGCAACGCCTCCATGAACTCGGCCCCTGCGTCGTCAAGCTGACGCCTCTGCGCCAGCAGAGTCCCCAACTCATCCCGCAAATCTCCTCGCCCGGGAGCAAGTTCGACTGCGCGCCGCATCTCCGCCAGCGCATCATCTCCCGCCTGGTGACTGAGGATCCTTGCCAGCACGCGATGCGCCTCCGCATTTTCCGGCGCGATCTTCACGGCGGCACGCGCTTCCTGTTCCGCCTCTCCCGTCTTGCCCTTCTGCGCGAGAATTCCCGCCAGCGTCAGCCGCGGATCGACAAAACTCGGTTTGGCGCGAATCGCCGCCTTGAGATGCGTAACCGCAGCTTCAGTCTCCCCTTGCTGCGCCAGCACCCAACCCAGGGACGCCTGCGCCGAAGCGTCATTCGGCGCAAGCCGCACCGCTTTTTCGAACTCAGTTCGCGCCCGCGCGACATCTCCCTGCTGAACTGCGTCCTGCCCTCGTTGGAGAGCAGATTGTTCCGCATTGCCGGGTGCGGAATTGTTCGTTGCAGGCTGACGCGCCTGACCAAAAGCCAGGGCCAGCGCGAGTATGACCACGATCGTGAGACGTCGTACCGCAACTGGATAGCGGATTGACCGGGATGGAAATCGCAACACGGTGAGTGCGAAACTCTACAAGCTTCTCCGCATTATACCGGGAGAAACATTTGCACGAAGTTCGCTAAGTGGCGGTCGCAAGTTCGGGCACATCGGTGATTTGATGCCACTCGTGCGGGAGCCCGCGCATCAGCACTCCGCTGTCGAACTCGACAGAGCCTTTGGGAAAACGCGATGTGTCCGAATAGAACGCGCAGCTCACAGATTGAACTTCCATCGGCTCCATGGCCCATTGCAAGGTCTTCATCTGCAACCCTTCTAATTCATCGCCGCGCAGTGAACAGGAAAAGCCGCAGTCACCTTTCCGGAAAAAATCTGAAACTTCGGCAAGGGTCTCAAAGCTGGTCGTCTTCTGCCACTCCGGGGAAACGCGGGCGGAGAAATTCACGTCACCTTTGCGATCGGTGGTAGCGACATCCATCGCCAGCTGATTCTCGTTTTCTCGCACATCGAAGCGAGCATGGTGATGCACGCCGGGAAAAAATCTGCCTCCCCACAACTCGATCATTCTCTGGTCGGTTTCGCGTCGCCAGATGAAAACTCCAGAGCGCCAACCATCGGCCGAGGGGTATCGAATGGCGACTCGATGCGCCACATTTTCCGAGCTCAACCCAAGCGCTTCTGGAATACCGTGCGGCCGCAGATTCTCCATCCGAATCAGGCAAACGCCAACGATAGCCTGGCCGCGGTGCAACTCGACCTGAAGAGGTGCAGGCAACAGGCGCTGAACGATATCGGGCTCCGCCCGAAAATTCAAGAGCATGCGACGCGCGATCGTGCCTTTTATCATGGGCAGCATAGGGAAAGATTCTTACCAACGCGCCCCGAATGGCGGAGATTGCGAAACCGCGAGAATACGGGGAAACTTGGTGAGCGCGGCAGGATTCGAACCTGCGACCCATGCCTTAAAAGGGCATTGCTCTACCACCTGAGCTACGCGCCCACTCTCTGTTTATCAGATTGAAAATAAACGGCTAATTCGGCAATTGATTCTTGACCGGCACAGTGTTCAGCGCACGATCAGCGCACAATGCAGCTTCCAGCTTCGCCATTGCCGACACGCTTTGCTCGCTCACAGTCTTGATGTAATGCTTGCGCGTGGTGGCTACATCTTCGTGCCGCAAGATTTGCTGAATCATCACGTCATCGACTCCGAGCGCGTAAAGCGTTGTGGACAGCCCGCGGCGAAAAGCGTGCCATCCATGCCACGTTGGTAGACTAACATCCCGCACGTACTTGTGTGAATCGTCGCAACTCCCTTTCGGC
>JASHOT010000406.1 GCA_030040965.1 Candidatus Sulfotelmatobacter sp.
CAAACATCCTGCCGGGTGATGTTCAGCCGCATGACCCCGCCGCGGATCGCCGTCCAGAACGGCACGTTGACCTGATATTCGAGGTCCGTGTCCGGTTCCGGTCCTTCCTCCTCCGCCGCAGCTCCCCGGCCTCCACCAAAGATTCCGGAAAAAATGTCGCGGAAACTCCCGCTTCCGCCGGAAGTCTTGCGTCCGCGCCCGGCGTTGTCCATCATGTCGGAGAAATCGAATCCGCCAAAATCGAAGTGCACTCCGCCTTGTCCGCCCGGAGGCACGCCGCCTCCCGGAAAGCCGCCGAACCCTCCGGCTCCCGTAGCGCCTCCCCGCGCGTAAGCCTCCGCCGCCGCTGGATCAATATTGTCGGAGTAGAAACCGACCTGATCGTAGATTTTGCGCTTCTTGGGATCCGACAGAACTTCGTTCGCCTCAGAAATGGCCTTGAACTTCTCTTCTGCCGACTTGTCTCCGGGATTGACGTCAGGATGATACTTGCGCGCCAGCTTGCGAAACGCTTTGCGGATATCCTCAGCCGAGGCCGACTTCTTCACCCCGAGAATTTCGTAGAAGTCCTTTTTGGTGGTGGTGGCCATGCGATCTCGGCGAGAGTGGATGCTCGTTTAATTTACTATCTTCCGTCTCGCCTTATCTTCCACTAGCAAGGGCGAGTCCTCCGCATCGGTCCCATCGTCATACACCGGAATCTCCCTCGCCCCGGTCGGCGTAGACACGAACACCTGCCACTCGCCTTCGCCAATGCTGGCGAAGTAAGTTTCGTCATTGATCTGAAAATCCAATTCGGTTCTCCCTTGTCGTTATCGATGGTTCTTCATCGATTCGCCTGCAAACAGCATTTCTGCGCCCCATTTCTCCGCTAGATGCTCCCAACGCGCGTTCTTCGATACGATGAGCGCGATTTTCTTCGCGCGGCTCCACCCTTCAACTGCTTTTCCCGTCCGATCGCCTTGTGAACATCGTCAAAACTTTCGTAGTAGACCAGACGATCGCACCCGTATCTGCTAGAAAATCCTTCGATCTCGCCGCGCTTATGCTGGAGTGATCGATTGTAGATGCTATTCGTTATCCCCATGTGCAACGTGCCGGTCCGGCTCGACATGATGTACACGAAATATTCGTGATCCTTCATCACGCATCCAAAGCTCTGTCATCCTGCATTGAAAACGTTGTCATCCTGAGCGAAATTGCGGTCCGCGATAGCGGACGGCAATGCAGTCGAAGGACCCCACGCTTGCCGTCACTGCAACCGGCCCGTCGAGGAGTTCTCACCACGGCTGCATCGTGAGAACTCCCGTACAAGTTCATGTCACCGCACCCGGGAAAGGGTCCTTCGACTTCGCGCATGGTTCGCCATTGGCGAACCATCCACTCCGCTCAGGATGACAATGAACTGTTGATGCCTGAAGCTTAAATGCCGAAGCAATCAGCTTACTTCTTGTCCTCTACATCCACGTACTCGGCGTCAATCACGCCTTCGTCCTTCTTCTGGCCATCGCCCGGCTGCGGACCGGCTCCCGCTGAAGGCCCGGCACCGGCGCCCGGACCCGCTCCCGGACCCGGCTGCGCCGCCTTGTACATCTGTTCGGCCAGCTTGTGCGAGGCTGCGGTCAGGTTCTCCCGCGCCTTGTCCATCTGCGCCTTGTCGTTTGATTCGAGCGCCTTCTTCGCGTCGGCCAGCGCGTTTTCCACATCGCCGCGCTCGGAGCCCGAAATCTTGTCGCCGTGCTCCTTCAGCATCTTCTCGATGTTGTAGACCATCGAGTCGAGCTGATTCTTGGCCTCGATTGAATCGCGCTGTGCCTTGTCTTCGGCCGCGTGTGCGTCGGCCTCTTTCGCCATGCGCTCGACTTCGTCCTTCGACAGGCCGGAAGATGACGTGATGGTGATCTTCTGATCCTTCTGCGTGGCCGTGTCTTTCGCGGTTACGTTTAGAATGCCGTTGGCATCGATGTCAAACGTCACCTCAATCTGCGGCACGCCGCGCGGAGCCGGTGGAATTCCGGTCAAATGGAACTTGCCCAGGGTCCGGTTCTGCGCTGCCATGGGCCGCTCGCCCTGCAGCACGTGAACCTCAACCGACGTCTGGCTGTCGGCCGCCGTCGAGAACGTCTCCGTCTTTTTGGTCGGAATCGTCGTGTTGCGCGGAATCATCGGAGTCGAAACTCCGCCCAGCGTCTCGATCGAAAGCGTCAGCGGAGTCACGTCGAGCAGCAGCAGGTCTTTCACTTCGCCCTTGAGGACGCCGCCCTGAATCGCCGCACCCACCGCAACCACCTCATCGGGATTCACGCCCTTGTGGCCTTCCCTGCCGAACAGCTCTTTCACCAGCTGCTGGATCCGCGGCATGCGCGTCTGCCCGCCAACCAGCACCACTTCGTTGATCTTCGACGTGTCGACGCCCGCGTCCTTCATGCACTGCTTGCACGGTCCAACCGATTTCTGAATGATGTCTTCCACCATCGATTCGAGCTTCGCCCGCGTCAGTTTCTTGACCAGATGCTTGGGACCGCTCGCATCCGCCGTGATGAACGGCAGATTGATCTCGGTCTCCATCGTCGTCGAAAGCTCGATCTTCGCTCGCTCCGCCGCGTCGCGCAGACGCTGCAGGGCCATCTCGTTGCCCTTGCCGCGCAGGTCGAGCCCTTCATCTTTCTTGAATTCGTCGATGAGCCAATCCACCAGCCTCTGATCGATGTTGTCGCCGCCCAGGTGCGTGTCACCGTTGGTGGCTTTGACCTCAATCACACCTTCGCCGACTTCCAGAATCGAAATATCGAACGTCCCGCCGCCGAAGTCGTACACGGCGATCGTCTCGTCCTTCCCTTTGTCGAGTCCGTACGCCAGCGCCGCCGCCGTCGGCTCGTTGATGATGCGCTTCACTTCGAGACCGGCGATCTGGCCGGCATCTTTCGTCGCCTGCCGCTGCGCGTCGTTGAAGTACGCGGGCACGGTGATGACCGCCTCGGTCACTTTCTCGCCGAGATAGTCTTCCGCCGCCTTTTTCAGCTTCTGCAGAATCAGAGCCGAAATCTGGGGCGGCGTATACTCCTTGCCCTGCGCCAGAACCGCGACGTGGTCACCTTGCCGCACCACCTTGTACGGCACCATCTTGATTTCTTCACCAACCTCGTCATAGCGGCGTCCCATGAACCGCTTGATCGAATAAACGGTATTCTCGGGATTCGTAATGGCCTGCCGTTTGGCCACCTGTCCAACCAGCCGTTCGCCGGTCTTGGTGAAACCTACAACCGAGGGCGTCGTCCGCCCTCCTTCTTCATTGGCAATGACCTTGGGCTCGCCACCTTCCATCACGGCTACGCAGGAATTCGTCGTTCCCAGGTCAATTCCGATAATTTTCGCCATACTGCTTGTCCTCCTGAACTTTATAAGTCCTTTATTGGCAATGTATTGCCATGCCCAAGTGCTTTAATATCAATGGCATGATAGGACTTGAGTGAACTACTGTCAAGTTTTAGATGAGCTTGAGGCGCTTCAGGTTGCGAGATTTTCCCGAGTCAGGATGAGCCCGTTACGCCGTTGGGCCGATCTCTAAGCCCAGCGGCTACCACGAGATCGGTGGGTTCTTGCGCTGGTCGTTGACCTTGTATCCCGAGGGCAACTCGAAAAGCTGCGCATCGGGCTCGGACGGAGCCACTTCGACAATCGTGAACGTCTGTTTCCCAATCGTCGGACCCGAACGGATCGAAAGCAGGTTGATGCCAAGTTCCTGGGAGTGCCACTCCTCTTTCATGCTGTTCATCGGCTGATCGTTGCCCATGGCTCCCGCTTCAATCTTTTGAGTTTCCCGGATGCCCACCGTATCGACTCCCGCGATGTTTCGCGAGCCGAGATCTTCGATCGTCACCGGCCCATGGTCCACCGTGCCGCTGCGAGGAGGCGTGCGCTGCTGCGCCGCCGTGAGGTCGTCCGTCGGATCATAGACCAGCAAATCACACGCGTGCCGCTGCACGTTGCAGTTGTAGAGCGTGCGTTGTTTGGGATCGGCAATCTGAATCCACGTCATCTTCGACGGAACATCCCCGTTGGCGTGAAACTTTGGCACCAGGGCCCAACGCTCTTCGTAGACACGGCCGCGACCGTCGCGTGCAATATGGCGCTCGTTGACAAACGTAATCGTTCCGCCGTCCGGCGTAAAGCGCACCCATTCCGTATCGAGCGTGGCTTTGAAAGGCGCGTTGGGGATGGGAGGAACGACGATGCTTTCCAGAACTTGCCGCACGCCGCCGTCCTGCACCGGGCCGGGTTTCGTCCAGCGGCGCTCGGGTTCCTGCTGCGGCTGTTCAGTTTGCGGTTCTTGTCCGCGCAGCAGGCAGGACGTGCTAAGCAGAAGAGCAATGACGATCGCGGTCCGCATAGGCTAACCCTCCGTCTGCGATCTTAAGGATGGTAGGACGAAACCGCCACTCGGTCAATCGACCTGAAATGGATGCAACCAGCGCCCAAACACGCAAAGAGCTGAACACGAGAGTAGATGCTGCCACCTTGCCCTCGGTCGCCTTACCGCCTACTCCATCTCCACCTTCCACGCCGGCTCCCCTCCCAGCGAGTGATAGAAACCCCACCCTGCCAGCGCGACCAGGACCAGCAGCGCAAAAAAAGTCGGTCCCGCGTACCATTCGGAAAGATCGGAGGTGAAGGGAACATTCAAAAACATATCGACCGTGAATGCGCCCACTGCCAGCGGCACCAGCCCGAAGCGCAGCACAATGACCACGAGAAGGATAAAGATCAGCGCGAACATCGGGACGTCGACCGACGGATGCGCGGCTCCGAGCGATCGCACTCCCACCAGGATGGCAACGAACAATACCGCCGCAATCCAGTCTGTCCGTGCCACTTTCAGATGAATCAGCCGGAACAACAACCCGGTCAGCATCTTCAATCCGAATAAAAGGAAGAAGAACTCAAGCGTACCCAGGATTGAAAACGGAATCTGCCAAAGGATGCGGCCCAGGGCATAGCGCGCTCCCATCAAGTATGAAGTCGCGAGCAGCGGCGGCGAGGCGCCCATCCGCGCCAGCGGGAAGTAGCTCAATTCGACAATTACGATCCAGGCCGCGCCAAAGCCGACGCCAAACAGAATGTCGCGCCCCACCACGGCATCGCGCACCTGCCCCGAGATCAGCCGGCTCCACGAAATGATCACTTGTGGCCATTTGCCGCGAATCCACGGCTCGATCGCCAGATACAGCATCCACATCACCGCGCCCCACAGCAGGCCCGAGGAAATCGCCAGCATCAGATAGCCGAAGGTTTCGAGCCCGGCAACAATGTGCGAGCGGCACGCCCACAGCAAAATCTCCAGCCCCAGCATGATCGCAGCCAGCCGGAACGCAGCTTCGCGATCGCCACGGCCAAGGCGGTGGTTGCGGCGTGCCAATAGAGCACCGCACACGAGAAAAAACATGAGTAACAGGACACCCACAATCTGGCCGGTCCTGTTTTTCCTTTCCTCCGTGGTGGTAGTGGTAGCCACCATTCTCCACGGCTTGTTCCATTCTCCAATCAACGCGAAAAACACCGGTTTGCCATGCCATGCCGCAGCCTCCACGCGCAGCGGGCGTGTCGAGCCCGGCCATACTCCGGTCCAGGCAGCCCGCGCGTCGGAGGTCCCCAGGGAAGTCCACTGCGGTTGCGCTGGCTGTAACTTGGATGGATCAATGTCTGCCGCAGTGAATAACGGGCTCCAGTCGGGCGGCGTGGTAGTCTCCGGCGATGTGTCCTTCTGCGGAGGAATCGCCTGGAAATAAATCAGCCTGCCGCGTGCGTCGAGCTTCACATTGACCATGCCCGACACGGTCGTGGGCGGAGATTCCTCCTGCGCGATCCCGGGGATTAGAACGAAGTCCTTGTAATCCATGGGATCGAGCAGGTCCGGGCTCTGCCGGTACCAGAAATAAAGAAGGTTGGGACGTCCCAGCAAAACTTCACTCCAGTTCGGCGACTTTTCTTTTTCCATCGCCGTCTGCAGGTTCGTGTCGTAATCGAATCCATACGCGCGGTCCGCCGGTTTATCGCTATAGCCGATGCGGGCCACAATATCGCGGGCCTTCGATTCCAAAACCTCCGGCGGCTGTTCGAGATGCATTTTTTCGAGCCCGCCGAAGTGGATCGACAAACACGCTCCCGCCCCCAACCCCGCCAGCACGGCGATGAGCAAGGTCGTGGCCACGGGGCGCCGCAGCCCTGTCGTTTCCCCGGAGGCGGCAACCAGTTGTGGCGAAGGAGTCTCACCCGCCGCCAGCGCCGCAGCCAGTGGATCTCCGCCGGGCAGTGCCGCCGCCACTGCCAGCGCAGTCGGCGGACGCGACGCGGGCGAAGTCTCCAGACAGCGCAGAATCACTCGCTCTACGGCCGGATCCATATCCTTCACCACCGAAGACGGCCGGCTCGGCGTGCGATCCGCCGGATCGTACCGGCTGTGACCGCCTGGTCCCGCACTGGTCTTTTCGGCGAACGCCCGCTTGCCCGTGAATACCTCGTAGAGCACCAGCCCGAGCGCGTAAACGTCGCTGCGCGGCGTGACTTCCTGCCCAGTCAGTTGCTCCGGAGCCATATACGCTGGCGTGCCGCTGCGAATCTCGTTACCGCGAATCTCGTCTGAGAGTCCGGCCAAACCAAAATCCATAATGACCGCCTGGCCACGCCCATCCAGCATGATGTTGGCCGGCTTCAGATCGCGATGCAGCACCCCTTTGGAGTGCGCGGCCGCCAACCCCGCACACAACTGCCGCGCAATTTCAATGGCCTTGTCCTCGGGCAGCCGCCCGATGCGCCGCAGCAGCGATGCGAGATCCTCGCCGTCAACATATTCCATCGTAAAAAACGTCTGCCCATCGACTTCGCCCACGTCGTACACGCGGCACACGTTGGGATGCGAGACCCGCCGCGCGATCCGCACTTCGTTGCGAAAGCGTTCCAGCAGGCTTACATCGCGTGCGGCCTCTTCCGGGAGAAATTTCAGCGCGACTGCCTGTCCGAGCGTCAAGTCATCCGCGCGATAGACTTCGCCCATTCCGCCTTTACCCAGCAGAGCGATGATGCGATAGCGTCCGGCCATCAGGCGTCCGGGAAGAAAACGTCCTTCGTTCGGCAAAAAATCGTGGGAACTGGGCGGGCGCGAGGAAGAACTCGTAGGCGGACGCGAAGGCCTGGGCGATGCCGGTCCGGGTAGCGGGGACCTCGGAGATGGAGTAGGCGAAACCGCAGTCGCTGCAGCAGAGAAGTCAATCGTGGGTTCGTCGCCCGTGTTTCCAGCCGGCGCTCCGCACGATGAGCAGAAGCGCGCGCCGATCGGCAGCTCGATGCCACAGGAGACGCACTTCGCCATGATCTTTCCCCGCTACAGCATACCGCAGAAGCGTGAGCCTCAACCCAAACGGATCGGCAGCGCTCCGTAATATTCTGTGAGGTCCTCCCGAAGGACCGCGTTTTCACGAGCGGGCCGAGGGATCTCGCGTGTAGATGCTCGCTCTTCGTGAGAAATGGCCTCGCCCTTGTATTACCATCCAGATCAATGACTTCACGCTTCGGCGCATGGCTGCGCGATCCGCTATTTCTCTTGTGTCTGACTGCGGGGCTGCTCGCCTTCGTCGTCCAATCCGGTGAACTCGGCACCGCCGACACCATGCACCGCCTGCAAACCACGCATTGGCTCTGGACCTCCGAGCCGCAGGTCTTTCCCAACGAATATCCCGAGTTCGGCATCCACGGCCGCGGCGGAAAGCTTTACAGCTGGTACGGGATTGGCCAGTCGCTGCTGATGCTGCCTTTTGATCTGGTCGGCACATGGATTTCGCACTGGCAGATTTTTTCCGACTACGGCGACGATCCCACCGTGCGCACCATCGTCGTCAGCTACGGCACAAGCATTCTTGTCGACGTGCTGACCGCGCTGGTCGCGTTCCGTTTTCTGCGGCAGCTGAGCTTCAGCGTGTCCGAGTCTGTTTGCGGTGTACTCGCTCTTCTGTTTTGCACCACTCACCTGCACTACACGCAGAACATGCAGGAGAACAACTACATCATGCTGCTCACATTCGCAGGATTCTTCTGGCAATACGAGTGGCTGCGAACCGCGAGTAAGCGTGCTCTGTTCTGGGGCTCGGCCGCGCTCGGATTAAATCTCCTCACCCGCCTCACCACCGGCCTCGATCTGATCGCCGCCGGCGTTTTTCTGCTGATGATTCTGTGGATGGAACGCTCACCCGTTCGCGAGTTGTGGCGGCGCTTTCTCGATTATTCGAAGATCACAGCGCCGGTCTATTTCTTCTTTCTCGCCATCGATCGGCTTTATCAGTTCTACCGCTTCGGCTCTTTCACCAATACCTATGTTTCTATTTTTGCCCGCGAGCAGCGCCTGCAGGATCCATCTCTGCCCGTGAATTTCCCATGGACCACTCCCTTTCATGCCGGCGTTCTCGGCCCGCTCTTCCAGCCGGAGAAATCGATTTTTCTTTTTGACCCGCTCCTCCTACTCGCGATCGTCGTGCTCGTCATGTTGTGGAAGCGCCTGAACACAGAAGTCCGTGCCTATGCGCTGACCTCGTTCCTTCTGCTCGCCGGCTATATCAGCTTCTATGCGCGCTACGCCTTCTGGGCCGGCGACTTCGCCTGGGGCGATCGCTACGTTTCAACCGCGGTCGAGATGGCCGCGTTGCTGGCGGTTCCGCTCCTTCTGCACTATCGCTCGCAGCTCGGAAAAGTTCTCTGGCGCGCCGGACTCGCCATCATCGCCGCCAGCCTCATCATTCAGATCGCATCGCTCGCCTTCTGGGTTCCGCTCGAGATCTATCAGATGGAGACGATGGGCCATCCCACGTTTGTGATCTGGCTTCGCTTCAAAAACATTGCGGCCTTCGCGCTCGGCAAAATGGACGCCTGGGGTCTGACCAACGTCAACATGACCCAGGATGCATGGGATTACGTCCACGTCTCCGCCTGGAATTTCCTGCCCTTCATGTTCCGGCGTGTGGGCGCGGTTCCGAACTGGGTCGTGGATGTCTCATTCGCGGTATGGGGTATCAGCATCGCCGCGCTGGCGTGGACCATGGCTCGATTGCGACGTATGGTAGAATGGTAGACAGCAATGGTAGAAGAGGTAGAATCATGAGCCTGAACATCAAGAACGAGCAAACTCACCGCTTGGTGCGAAAACTCGCTCGTCTTACGGGACAGAGCATGACGGCCGCTGTTGAGCACGCGGTTCGAAAAGAGCTTAAAGAAGTGGAAGCCAAACAGGGTGATGACCGGCTGGAGCGAATCCTCAAGATTGCGCGCGAGGCTGCCCCGCTCTGGCAGGAACCTTACAAGTCCACAGACCATGGCGATCTGTTGTACGACGAAAAAGGCTTACCGAAATGATCGTGGACGCCTCGGCAATCCTTGCAATCTTGCAGAATGAGCCCGAAACGCTTGCCCTGGGCAAGGCATTATTGAAGGCTCCAAGATGCCGCATCTCGCCGGTAAATTATGTGGAGGCGGCGATTATCGCAGACAACAATTCCAACCCTGCTCTTCGCCGGAAACTGGATGATCTTCTTCGTGATGCATCCATTTCCATCGAAACCATTCCGCCAAAGCAGGCCCAAATCGCCCGCGAGGCGTATCGCGATTTTGGCAAAGGTCGACACAAGGCCAGCCTGAATCTTGGAGATTGCTTCGCCTACGCCCTGGCGAAAGAAATGGACGAACCGCTGCTCTGCATGGGAAACGACTTCCGCCACACTGACGTTGAAATCGCGGAGACCTAGGCCCGCCGAGTTACTCCACCGTCACAGACTTGGCCAAATTCCGCGGCTGATCCACATCGCAGCCTCTCCGCACGGCGATGTGATACGCCAGCAACTGCAGCGGCACGATTTCCAGAATCGGCGATAATTCTTCCGGCGCCGGCGGAACGTGCAGCACGTGATCCGCCGCTTCCTTGATCTCTTCATCGCCCTCGGTCGCCAGCGCGATCACCACCCCCGAACGGGCTTTCACTTCTTTCAGATTCGAGATCGTTTTTTCATAGCGCAGCATCGATCCCGGACTATTCACGTCCCGCGTCGCGATCACCACCACCGGCAGGTTCTCGTCAATCAGCGCGTTAGGACCATGCTTCATCTCGCCCGCCGGATATCCCTCCGCATGAATGTAGGAAATTTCCTTCAGCTTGAGCGCGCCCTCGAGCGCGATGGGATAGTGAATGCCGCGGCCAAGAAACAGAAAATCATGAACCTTCTGATATCGCTTGGCCAGCTCTTCGCAGGCCTCATCGTGCGTGAGAATGTGTTCGAGTTTCGCCGGGATTTTCGTCAACTCCAGCATCGCAGCGCGCGCCTGCTCTGCCGTCATGACCCCGCGTACCTGCGCCATGTACATCGCCAGTACGTACAAAGCTGTCAACTGTCCGGTAAACGCCTTGGTCGATGCCACGCCGATCTCCGGTCCGGCATGCGTATAAATCGTCCCCGCTGCCTCGCGCGTGATCATCGATCCCACCACGTTGCAAATGGCCAGCGTCTTCGATCCTCGCGATTTTGCCTCGCGCTGCGCCGCCAGCGTATCGGCCGTTTCTCCCGATTGCGAAATCACCAGCGTCAGGGTCTCCGGATCGACTATCGGATTGCGGTATCGCCATTCGCTGGCATAATCCACTTCCACCGGAATCCGCGCCAGCGACTCGATCATGAATTTTCCCGCCTGCCCGGCGTGCCAACTCGTTCCGCAGGCAATAATGTTGATCTTCTTCGCCGTGCGGAACTCCGCTTCCGTAATATCGATCTGATCCAGAAAAATATGTCCCGTCTCCTGCGAAATGCGGCCCAGCGCCGTGTCCCGCACTGCGCGCGGCTGCTCATAAATTTCCTTGAGCATGAAATGCTTGAAGCCGCCCTTTTCCGCCATGATGGGATCCCACGTCACGTGCTGGATCTGCCGCTGCACCGGCTTGCCATCGAAGTCGGAAAGATGCACGCCATCGGGCGTGACCACTGCCATGTCGCCGTCGGCGAGAAAGAAAATGTCGCGTGTGTGATAGAGAATGGCGGGCACATCTGAAGCGACGAAATATTCGTCGTTGCCCAGGCCGATCACCGCTGGTGGGCCGTTGCGCGCCACAACAATCTTGTCGCGATCGTCGGTCGAAATCACTCCCAGTGCGAACACGCCATTAAGCTGCTTCACCGCCTGACGAACCGCATCTTCGAGCGGCACATGCCGGCCGTTTCCGGAGTGCCCGGAATATTTCTCCACCAGGTGCGCGATGATCTCCGTGTCGGTCTCGGTCGTGAACTTGTGTCCTTCTTCGATGAGCTTTTTTTTCAGGCTGAGATAGTTTTCGACGATGCCGTTGTGCACCACGACGATCCGCCCCGTGCAGTCGCGATGCGGATGCGCATTCTCTTCCGTTGGCCGCCCGTGCGTGGCCCAGCGCGTGTGCCCGATG
>JASHOT010000407.1 GCA_030040965.1 Candidatus Sulfotelmatobacter sp.
TCACGGCGCAAAGAGCAAACCCACGGGTTTGCCGGCCGATCAAACAACATTAGCTAGAGCGTAACTTGTGCTGCGGCCTCCTTCCGAACTGCGAACCAGTATGCCGTGATCAACGAGATATGTGATGTCGCGATGGGCGGTGTCCTGCGAAGATTTCGTAAGCGTCGCGTATTTCGTGGAGGTGAGTTTGCCTTCGAAACCATCAACCAGCCGATTCAGAACAAGACGCTGACGATCGTTAATCGAAATGCCTTGAACGCGCTCCCAGAATCTCGCCTTGACGAGAACGGCGCTGAGGACCGTTTGCGCCCCGTCGATAGCGCGGCCAAGGCAACCAAGGAACCATTGCATCCAGGGTGTGACATCCATATCGCCCTTTTGCGTCTGCTCAAGGATGTTGTAGTAGTCGTTGCGCTCCAGGCGGATCTGCGCCGACATGCTGTAGAAGCGCTGTGGACTGTTCTCCGAACGCGCAAGAGCCATATCGGCGATGGCACGCGCGATGCGTCCGTTGCCATCTTCAAATGGGTGAATGGAAACAAACCACAGGTGTGCGAGGCCGGCTTTCATGACTTGGTCGAGATCATTGTGTGCGTTGAACCAGTCGAGAAATGCGGCCATCTCCTTTTCGATGCGCGGCGCCGCCGGCGCCTCGAAGTGGACGCGTTCCTTTCCTGTAGGACCGGAAACAACCTGCATCGGCCCTTCTCTGTCGTCACGCCAAGTCCCCACCCTGATTTTGCGCATGCCGCTGCGCCCAGTCGGGAAAAGGGCTGCGTGCCAGGTGAAAAGCCTTTCGGCGGTAAGCGGCTGGTCGTAGTGGCGCGTCGCATCAAGCATCATCTCCACGACGCCTTCGACGTCGCGGTCTGCAGGTTTGAGCGCGCCCATGTCCATGCCCAGTCGGCGGGCGAGCGATGACCGCACCTGTTCCGCGTCGAGTTTTTCTCCCTCGATCTCGCTGCTCTTGATGACGTCGGCCGTGAGCGTCTGCAGGACGGCCTCTTGCCGGAGACTGAAGCCCAGAGCTCCCATATGACCGATCAGCAAACCCTGGCGGTGACGCACTTCGGCGAGAGGCTCGGCAAGCCGCTCCTTATTCCAGTGAAAACCAGGCCACCCTGGGATTTCGTGGATATACATTCTCCGCATCTCCTGCGGATATTATAACCCCTTATTCTCCTCAAAGCCAAGTTATTCACCGCATTTTGTGCGGAGAATAATGCTGCCATTCTCCGCAAGGCAAATTGACCTTTGTTTTCTTTACCTTGCCGCTGAATCATCGCCGCTCGGCACGCCTGGAGTTCACCGGTAAAGTCGGTACCCATAGGCCGTTCAGCGCAAACCGAGAAAGGATCGCGCGGGGATCGGACAAGCAGTAGTACTATTCCATTCGCGAACCGGCCGAGAGATGGCGTGTTTCATGCGGAACCGTGTACAACCGGTTCCGGTCCCGCTGGGGCCTTTGTGCTATAGACTTCGCGGCGCCGGGTAGAAGAGGTAAGAAAGTTATCAGCGTGCGCGTGGTCTGGCAGATTGAGGCCAGGAAGACAAAGAAGTCATGTTAAGCGTCTCACGCGGCGGAAAAACGTGGCCCGTTGTAGCCTCTTCGCCATGACTTCGCCAGTTGACCCTTCAAAGTGCGTCACACCGGCGTCACAATCGTGTGCGCAACTGTGCAAGTACTTGAAGATATAGGTTTGTGGCAGCCGGACCTGTAAGCCGAATTCTGTCCGTCTTGCGACGGGACGACCATTCCTCTGGGCCGCGCATTGCTGCGCGGCTCTAGCGACCTACCCGAAGGTTTGACGCACCGAGCCAGCACGTGTCCCGCTGTCGCTAAGAGCGCCTTCCTCAGGATGACAAGCGCTGTTAGCGACAGCGGGAGCTTCCTCCCTATTTGGTCTTGCTCCGTGTGGGGTTTGCCCTGCCCGCGCGATTACTCGCGCGGCGGTGCGCTCTTACCGCACCTTTTCACCCTTACCCCGCCCATTCCATAAGTTATCGTGCAACTCAATCGCAACCTATCGAATGGGCGGGGCGGTATGTTTTCTGTGGCACTTTCCGTCCATCAGGCTTGAACCTGACGTCCCGGACGTTATCCGGCACACTGCTCTTCGGAGTTCGGACTTTCCTCCCCGCCGGTTCCGTAACCCTGCTTGCTCCTAGGAGAGTATCTGCAAACCGAGCAGGCTCCGGCCAAGAACCGGAGGATTACCGAACCGGCGGGGCGGCCGTCCGGTCCGGCTGCCAACATACCGATTATAGCGTGGGTGCGGTAAACTTCCTGCGGGGACTTTGGGGCGGCTCGGCTCGTTCCTGACTTGTGATCTGTGCACATCGTTGAATCCATCCGCATCGCGCTGCGTTCGCTGTGGGCGAACAAGCTGCGCTCCGTGCTGACACTGCTCGGTGTCGTGATCGGCATTGCCTCGGTGATCGCGGTGGTGACGTTTGTCTCGGGCATCAACGATTACGTGGCCAAGAAAATTTTCAATCTTGGCGCGGATGTGTTCATCACTTCGAAAATGTCGGCAGTCGAGACCAATCCCGATCATTTTCTGGAAGCCGAGAAACGCAAGAACCTTGAGCTCGAAGATTATCAGGCCGTGCAGGAGGCGTGCCGTGATTGCGATTTCGTTGGCGCTCTCATGCAGACCAGCGGCAAGGTGAAGCACGAAGCGCAATCGATCGAAGACACGACCATTCAGGGCATCACGCCTTCGATCGCGAATATTCTCGACACGGACCTGACCTTAGGCCGCATGGTCAACGAGACCGATCTGAATAACCACCTTCCAGTCGCCGTCGTCGGCACCGACATTGTCGAGCATCTGCTCGGTTCGGTCGATCCATTGGGCCAGGAAATC
>JASHOT010000408.1 GCA_030040965.1 Candidatus Sulfotelmatobacter sp.
GAGGAAGCGCTGGCGGTCGTCGTCGGTGGCGAGATTGAGGATGTCGTTGAGGGTCCAGCGCGGCCCTTCGCTTGAAGCGAGATTGAATTCGATGTCGTGCTCATAGCGATCGAGCCAGATATCGAGCAGGAAGGGTTTAAGTTGCATGCTATACCTCGCGAGATTAGATCAGAAGAGAGCAGGAGCGGAAGCAGGAATTTTATTGGGCCTTGAAGGATTACTATTACGGAACCCTGCACTTCCTCCGGCCAAACAATCTCAAGTTTCATTTCGTATACTGCGAGCATGCGGTAGTTTGGCTTCTCGGGCTGGGGCTTTTCCGGCAATCGACTTACCGATTCGCGAGAGCGGAATGCGGCGGATCGTCTCCCGACGAAAGCTGGGCGCCTGCGGAGGTGGGATGTGGTTTATTGGGCAAGATATGCAGCGCTGTTACTGGCGACTAGTTTCGGTCCGTCGGCGTTGGGACAGGGATTCGCGAGGTCGGATGGTTCCGTTCCCCTGCCGATGGATTGGAGCTCGAAGCATGTTGTTTTCACCGCGGGATTCACGCCCGAGCAAGCGGCGAAGATGTGGAACGAACCACGAGCTTATGTGGAGTGGCTTCTGCATGGAAATGCGCCGGCGGATTCGGGTTTGGTGCGCGAGCGATCGAGCCTGAGAAAGCGGCCCAGCGGTAAGCAGAAAAAGGACTGGGCCATTTCGCTGGGAGCGGGCGGCGTCGCTCAAGGAATGTCGCCTGCGAAGTACACCTTCAATGTGAATGCAACGCCAAGCTGCACGGCGGATTTCGCAGTATTTCCGATCAACGCTTCGACCGGGAATGCGCGCGGCAATGTTGTGGGCACTTTCACGGGCGAACCGACGTCTGGCCAGACTACGGCAATTACTGTAACTCCGACGAGCGGAACCGCAGTTACTCTGACTTTAACCGCATCGAGCACCACGAACACCGGCCTGGACTTCGAAGTGTCCAGCACAACCGCGACCGACGCGACCAATCTGGCGGCGGCGATCAATCGGAATCTTAGTAGCACCGGTTTGGATCGAATCGTGGCGGTTGCGTCGGCGGCTACGGTTACGGTGTATGCGCTCACTCCCGGAAGCCGCGTGGCGCTTACGACTACCAACAGCCTGAGCAATTTCACCTGGGCGACCGCAACTGCCGGCACCAATGGTTCGCAGGCCAATATCGTCGGCTTGAACCAGCTCTACAGTGGGTCGGGGACGTCGCTGTGTAGCCTCTCGAATCCGGAATTCATCTTTTCTTATGCTTCGGGCGTCGGACCGGTGGCCACCTCGCCCAGCCTCTCGCTCACTGGGACGAAAATCAGCTACGTGGAAAATGATCCGAACCTCGGGGCGATCCTGCACGTGCTGACATTCGGCAGCGGCAGCACCGAATACGGAACCAGCTGCGCCAGCGACAACGATGGCGGGACCACCTTGCCAACCTGCGCCACCAATCCGGTGATTCCGGGAAGCACTTCCGGAAGCACGGCCACAGATTTTATGGTTCCTCTTGGATTGGTTGCGGCGAACGCCGCCACCGCGACGCCGGGAGCGATCGATAGCTTCTCATCGCCTTTCACTGATTATGACACCGATGTTACTTACATCGGCGACAACAACGGCTACCTGTATGCAATTACTCCTACCTTCAATGGAACGCCGGGATATGAGGGAGGTAATTTTCCGGTGCATGTAAGTGCGAGCCCTGCTTCGATAACCCCGACTAAGCTTACTGCAACCACAACTACTGTGACTGTCACCGTGGCTAATACGCTGAGTATAGGAGAGCTCGTCACGATAGCGGGCGTGGCCAGCAACGGCAACTGCAACGCCAACGACCTCCCTGCGATTGATGCACAGCAAACCGTGGCCACGGCAAGCACAACCCAGTTCACTTTTGCCGCCACCATAGCTGACGCGACTGCGGGCAACGGGTGCACGATCACGAACGCAACGGTTGTCCCGGGGTCCAACTACCTTACAGCGCCGGTGGTTGATGCGACTGGCACCGGCGATATTTTTGTCGGAGATAGCAGCTCTAACTTCTATGAAGTGACGTCGGCCGGAGCGATTGAAGCGACTCTCGAGCTCGGCGTAAATGGGACTACTAACTTCGGCCCAATTAATGGCGGGATTCGCGACGCTTCCATTATTGACTCGACGAACGCGGTGGGATTTGTGGTAACTGCGTGTAACCCAAATACTACCGGCGAACAGGACACGGGAGTGACCGGCAATACGGGTCTTGTTCAACTCAAATTCACCGGCACAACCATGACTGCAGCAGTGTATGCGGGTCTCGACACCGGCGCGAACCAGAGCTGCGGGACCGCAGGCTATCCGAACTACGCTCCCACACCGGATGAACGCTATTATGCCCTGGGCATCAGTAGCGCGACGGCAGCCGACAACGGGGAGATCATCGGCGCCACCTCCGGCACCGGCGGCCAACAGCTCAAAGAATTGCAGTTTGTCAGTTCCACGATGCAGACTACGCCGCCCAACAGCGACAAACCTCAGCTGGGGAGTAATGCTTCACCCATGTCCCCGCTCAGCGAGTTCTTCAACAGTCAGGTATTCACCGTGACGGGGGTTACGGCGACTACAACGGTGGTCACGGTCACGGCGGCCAATACGCTCGCCGCCAACGACCTGATCACGCTGGCGGGCGTAGCGGCCAACACGGGCAACGATTGCACCGCGGCGGACATAACTGCCATCAATGGTGGAGTACAAACCGTTGCCTCGGCAACGACAACCAGTTTCACGTTTGACGCTACCATTCCGACGGCAACTACCGGCGCGGGATGCACGGTAACGGGCGCAACCGCGACCGGTGGACCCGACTACCTGTTTGTGGGAGTGAATGAAAATCCCAGCGCAGTGTATACCTTGCTTTTACCGAGTTCGCTTTTGGTTGCCTCAGGCGACGCGCCTCCCACGGTGGCGACAAACACCACGGATGCGGTCGGAGGGACAAGCGCCATCATCGTAGACAACGATTCCACGGCAGCCCAGGCGTCGAGCATCTACTTCGGCACGCTGGCGACGTCAACCACCGTTTGCGGAACCACTGCCGCATATTGCGCGGTGAAGCTGACGCAAGCGGCGCTGGAGTAAAGGGATCGTGGGTGGTGCGGACATGACGAGATTCCACAGGGGCTGAAGCCCCTCCGCTTTTTGCGGTCTTTACGCGGCCATAAATGGCCGCTCTTCCACAGCGGTGCAGACGATTTCACGTTGCTGACGCGGGCTTGTGATTGCGCCAGAAATGCTCGGTCAGAATGACCAGCATGTTTCGATCACGGCATATTGTTGAGAAACAGCAGGTTCCTCGCAGCAAAAACGCGACTCGGAATGACAAGGTCCGCCATCTGATTCCCGGTTATCGCGGGTCTCGGCGCGGTCAGCGGCTGGCGAGGAGCCCCTCGCGCAGGCGAACAACGATGCTGGCGGTGAGGCGGATATTGCTTTGTAGCTGCACCGAGTCTGCGGAATTCACGAACCCGGTGCGGAGATAATCTCCGTTGACGCGAATGGCGAAGGGGCCGAACAGAGAATGCTCAACGCCAGCGCCGACGCCGTAAGAGGGGCGCGTGACCCATCCGTGCAGGTAGCTGTAAGACTGGCCGGTGACGGGAACCGCGCTATCGACGAGTCCGGCGCCTCCGAGGGCACGAAGGAACATCCAGGTTCCGTTCCGCTCAAAGGGATAGAACACTGGGCCGGCGAGAGCGCTTAGAACATAGCTGTTGTGGCCGGCGACGAAAACATCGGAGCCGCGGACATAACCGGAGTCGGCGACCGCGCCCCAGTGCCGAGTAATGTGAATGCCGGCGCTGGCGTCGATGCCGTTGAGATTGACGTTGCCGGCGCCGGGGAGTTGCATGGCCAGAAAGCTATAGCCGGCGCTTACATCGAAAGCGGGGCCGGAAGCGGCAGCTGGAGTTTCCGAGCGCAGGTTTTGGGCGAGCGCGGGTGTGACCAGAGTGGGCGTGATCAGAGCAAGGACGAGGAGGATTCGGCTTGCAGTGGCCGTTGAGTTGAATCTGGATTCGGGCATCGCGCGTTACCTTCCAATCGGGGGCGAGGTCCGGACTAAAGATTCACGATAAGAAATGTCAAAGGTTGCGTAAACGTGTCTGGCGATGGTGATCTTTGGTAATGAAGGCGTAGAAACACGAAGTGCGGTTCACGTTAGGCTCAAAATCTCGGGCCGTGTGAATAGGCGGTGCAGGGTGTATAGAGCAGAGACTATGATCGTGGCTGCCAGCGCAAGAGAGACTATTGTTCGCGGGGTCCTGGGGTAGGCTTTTCTATCTTCGCCTTTTTGCATCGGAACATAAACGAGGGAAAAGATGCCAAAGCAGAGAAATCCTATCCAATCAAACTCGAAGAACTTATCCCACGCAGCTAACGCTGCGACTGAAAGCATGAAGCAGGCGCGGCGTCGATTGTGGGCAAGTATGTGGTCGTGCCGGAAACGGATTCTCCGGCGCATCGCGCGGCCGATGCGGTGATTCCGCTGCTGAAACAGTGGGGCAAGCAGTATCTGCAGGGGATTACGCTTTCGGGCGCGTACGCCAAGGGAACGGCGGTAAGTTTGTCGTCGCACCTGGACCTGCTGATTTCTCTCAGCCCAGTGCCGGGGCTGGGGATGAAAAGCGTGTTCTGGAGCCTGTTTGAGTTTTTGACGGATCGCGACTTGCGGCCGCGGACGCGGAATGTCTCGATCCAAATTCAGAGCCAAGGAATGACGGTGGATCTGATTCCGGCATGCCGGGACCGAGCGACGACGCGGAATGTGTTGTTCAACAAGAGGACTGGCGCGGCGATGGAGACGGATGTGGGGCGGCACGTACATCTGGTGACAAATTCCGGACGGCAGCAGGAGATCTGCGCACTGAAGATCTGGAGGGAACGGCAGAAGCTGGATTTTCCGTCGCTGTACCTGGAGCTGGTGGTGCTGCGCGCGCTCGAAAAGGAACGTTTCGGGCAGGTTGCCGACAATGTTCTGACCGCGCTGCGGTATATCGGCGGGCGACTGGAACAGACGATGGTGCGCGATCCGGCAAATGAAGAGAATGTTGTGTCGGGCGATTTGAAACTGGCAGAGAAACCGGCAATCGCAAAAGCGGCGCGCGATGCGCTCTATGACGAGAATTGGAAGAAGATTGTGTGGTAAGTAGAAGCGTGGCTGACGAGATCGCACAGCGGCTACACAGTCAGATAAAAAACCCCACCTCTCGCGCGGCTTTTTCTTACCAACACGCACGAGAAATGGGGCACCCGCTTTCATCCCTTCCATGCGCCAACCGGTTGGCGGACGGCCCCGTTGAGGCGGTTCCAGACGTTAATGCTGGCGATAGCGATCAGCAGAGCGGCCAGGGCCTTCTCGTCGTAATGCCGCGTGGCCTGCTGCCAAATCTCGTCGGTCACCGCGTCCGGTCGATCGGCGATGCGGGTGAGAGCTTCGGAGAGCGCCAGCGCTGCCCGTTCCTCCTCGCTGAATGCGGGATTCTCGCGCCAGGCGGCGACTCCGAAAATGCGCTCTTCGGTTTCGCCTGCCTTCTTCAGTTCGCGCGAGTGCATGTCGACGCAGAAACTGCATCCATTAATCTGGCTGGAGCGCAACTCGATCAGTTCCAGCGTGCGTTTGGGCACGCCGCGCCCCTCGGTGGAAGCGCGCAGAGCCAGCATAGCCTGCATGGCTTCAGGAATAATCATTACGGGGTGGTTCATTCGTGCTTTCAAGGTCTCTTTTTCTAAAACTGGCATGATTTCATCTCCTTTGGGTTGTTTTCTGCCGCCGCTGCTGGACATCCAATCGTCGCACGTGGCGGTGTCGCGTCCGCTTGATTTCGTCCGTCCATGTGATGACAAAACGGAATGGGAGTATGTGTCAGAAGATTGAAAAATATTGGCTGGGGCAGCGATGCGAGGAGAAACGTCGTCACCTAAGGGCCGTGGCGTATCGCGACGCTGGGAT
>JASHOT010000409.1 GCA_030040965.1 Candidatus Sulfotelmatobacter sp.
AGGCGGCTGATGTTGGAGTGATGCTTCAACACGATCAGCAATGATGCTATCCCCATGAAGGCGAGCGTTCGCCACGAGTTCCCGAATTCGTGCATCGACCACGCCAGCGATGGGAAAAAAGCCACCGCGACCACAGAGCCGAGGGAGATGTAGCGGAAAATCAAAACGACCACGATGAAGATAAAAGCGGCCAGCAGCACGGCTTTCGGCGCGATCACGGCAAACGATCCCAGCCCGGTGGCTACGCCCTTGCCGCCGCGAAATTTTAGCCATACCGGAAACATATGCCCCGCCACCGAAAACATCGCGGCCAATGACATGGCTGCGTAGTGCTTGTCTACACTTGCGTTTGTGGGTAAAAGAAAACTGGCCAGCAGCACGGCTCCCATTCCCTTGGCTGCGTCTAGCACGAGAGTCAACGCGCCGAGCGCCGGTGATTTTCGTGAGACGTTTGTGGCACCGATGTTTCCGCTGCCGCTCCGGCGAACGTCCTCGCCACGAAATATGAGGACGAGAAGATATCCGAAGGGGATCGACCCTAGCAGATAACTGACCACGATGATGAGGAGGGTGTGTGGCAATTTCTTTTCGTTTCTTTCTGCTAACCGCCTGACTGTTGCGCTGGCGCTCGTCCGAATTCAGAACAACGGATGCGCCGCCAACTTCGTGTATTTCGAACCCTTGGGCGAAAGCTGGCTTTGATACAGAAAAAATTCGCGGGCCGTCATGGTACCAAACTCCGGTGCGGGCAAAGCCGCGAGTTTTTCCTGCAGCCGGCGAAAGCTCTGATTGGGCGCATCACCCGGACGCCGTCGGGACGAACCCGAACCGCCCGCGCTCCGCGCCAGCGTGAGATGCGGACTGTAGGCGCGCTCCTCTTTCTCGATTCCTAGACCAGCCATCTTTTCGTCGATGGTTGCCGCCAAAGCGGCAAGTTGAGGTCCAGCCTCCATGCCGATCCAAAACACTCGCGCCCATTTTTCAGTAGGAAAGAATCCGTAGCCGGAAAAATGAATCTCCGTGTTCGATGCCCGGATCGACGTCAAAGAATCCTTGATCCGTTCGACGGTCCCTTCGGGCTGTTCGCCAATGAACTTCAAAGTCACGTGTAGCGCCTCCGGCTTGACCCAGCGCGCGTCCGGAGCAAATCCGCGGACACCTTCAGCAAAGCGCGAAATGCGCTCGCGAATCGCATCGGCAATGTCGAGAGCCACGAAAATGCGCATGTGAGTCCAGAGTCCGCGAGTCGCCAGAAAGTACCGAGTAGCGAGTACCGAGCACCGGGAAAACCCAACCACGCCCGCCTGGATGCGCGGTACACGGTACTACATTAGTTTCTTCCGCAGCATGTCCAGCGCCATGGTCGAGGCGAAGCGGCGGATGCGCTTGCGGTCACCGGGAAAATTCCGCTGCGCGACTTCGGTTCCACGATCGCTCGCGACCGCATGAAACACCAGTCCCACGGGCTTTTCGGGGGTTCCGCCGCCCGGGCCGGCGACGCCCGTAATACCAACTCCCAGCGTCGACTCACAACGGTAGCGGATTCCCTCCGCCAGCGCCGCCGCCACTTCGCGGCTCACCGCGCCGTGGCGCTCGATCATCTCGGCAGGAACTCCGGCAAATTCAGTCTTCAGTGCATTCGAATAAACGACCGCGCCGCCCACGAAATATCGCGAACTGCCGCTGACGGATGTGATTCGTTCCGCCAGCAATCCGCCCGTGCACGACTCCGCCACGGCTACAGTCGCACCGCGCATCTGCAGCCAGTAACCGACGATCTGTTCGAGGGACTGTCCATCGCGCGAATAGACGGCATCGTCGAGTTCATCTTCCACCAGGTCGGCGACTTCGTCCACGCGCTGCTGCGCGGCCTCCTGATTCGCGGCGCGGCTCTTGAAGTGCAGTTCAATCTCTCCCGCTCCGGCGAGAATGGTCGTCTCAACGTCTTTGTATCGCGTATAGATCGGCGCCACGCGCGCATCCACGGCCGATTCGCCGAGCATGGCGATCTTCAGCGTCCGAGTGGCCAGAAACGCCGGCGGAACTTTGGCACGCAGCCGCTCGCGCACCTCAGTTTCGAACAGCGCCTTCAATTCATGCGGAGGCCCCGGCAACATGACGATGATGTGCTCACGTCCCTCAAACTCGCCGCTGATCCACTGTCCGGGCGCGGTGCCGTTGGGATTCGCCAGCACCGTCGCGCCTTCGAGCACGTCAGCCTGCTTGGCGTTGTTGGCGGCCATCTTCCATCCGCGCGCGGCGAAACGTTCTTCCAGGCTGCGCAGAATTTCCGGATCGCGGCGCAACCCCACGCCCAAGGCTTCAGCCACGGCTTCGCGCGTTAAATCGTCTTCGGTTGGCCCGAGTCCTCCGCTGAAAATAACGATCTCTGAGCGAAACAGCGCATGCTCGGCCGCCGCGACCAGTCGCGGCAAGTTGTCGCCGACAATGCTTTTGAAAACTACCTCGACTCCGAGCAGATTGAGTTGCTCGGTGAGGTAAAGCGAGTTGGTGTCCATGCGATGGGGAGTCAATAGCTCGGAGCCCACCACGATGATCTCGGCATTCACGCGTTAGAAGTGTAAACGAAAAATGGATGTCGGATGCTTAGGTGGTGGTCGGTGAGCCGTCGCGGCGCTTTGGGATTTTACGGCGCGGCGAAATCCACCGTCACAGTCGCCTCCGATTGCACGACACCGCACCCTGGGGCTGGTTTGTATTTCCAGCGGCGAACTTCTTGAAGCGCGAGCTTATCGGCGAATGGTGACCCGCTGCCTCGTTTCACCTGGGCGTTTTGGACAACGCCGAACTCGTCGACCTCGAATGCGATGATGGGCGCGCGTTTGTAACCGCTGAAGTCTCCTCTAATCTCGTTCCCGTTGTTCGAAAATTTGGACTCGCGAGTGAGCTCTCGTTTGCATGGCGCGTTCGGACGAGACGCGGGTGCACCTTGAGGCAGCATCGTCAGCAGGGCAACACCCAAGGCGATATATCCCATAGCTACTCCGGCAGCAGCGGCAGGCCCTGAATATTCCACGCCAGGTGGTGAACGCCGCTGGTCGTGGCCAGAATGGCCGAGCGGCCGGGAGCGAAGGCGAGACCAACCAGCCCGTTGCCGGCGACTTCCAGATTCGGATGCGCATCGGGCGTGAGTTTCACAATGCCGCGTTTTCCACCCAGAGATGCCGCCACGTACAAATTTCCCTCCACGTCAAAAGCCAGGCCCTGCGGCCTTCCCAGGCCTTTATAGAACGTGCTCACCGATCCGGAGGGATCAATGCGATGGACGCGGTCGAAACTCGAAGTTGTCGGTCCGGTCACGAACAAATCGCCCTTGGGGCCGAACGCCAGGTGATACGCCGAGACGCTCGGCTCGAGCGTCGCAAAAACGAACATCTGCTGATCGCGCCCGATTTTGAAAATCGTTCCGCTGCGATCGCCGACGTACAGGTTCTGCTCGCGATCAAATGCGATGCCGGTAGCGATGCCCATGCCTTCGGCATAAGTTGTCATGGCTCCATTCGGCGTAACGCGATAGACGGAACCGTCATTGCGCGAAGAGACATACATCTGCCCTTCGCGGTCGAAGGCGATGGAAGTCGGGTTCATCATTTCGACTACGAACGGCTTGACCACATAATTGGTATCGATCTTGAAGACGGCTACCGGAACTTTCTGTCCGCGCGGTCCCGAGAATGTGGCGTAAATGTTTCCCTCGGCGTCGAGCGCGGGATTGGTGACCGGATGCAGGCTCTCGGCGATCGGGACGGCAACTTTTACATTTTGCGCATTGCTGACGTGGCCGTCGGTCGCAACAATGACTGGTCCCGACGTTGCGCCTTCGGGCACGCGGGCGACCAGGAAGCCGTCGGAGCTGACGACAATCGACGCTTCGACGTCGCCGAACTGCACCCGCGGACGATGCAATTCCTGCGGCCGCAAACCCGAACCGCTGATTCGAATCTCGCCGCCGGCCAGCGCCGACGCCGGCGCCACCGCCTCAATGTGCGGACCGCCGTTTACATGTTTCTTGCCGAGGATGCGATCGGAAAATCCCATGAGAGTACCGAACACCGAATCAGGCAGCCGATGCTGATAACCCCGGCATCCGTGCCTCGCTACTATTTTAGTCGACTGAAGTGCAGCAACAGTTGCATGACCAACAACGCGTAAACGCCGGCGGCCATGTCGTCGAGCACGATTCCGGTGCCCTCGGGCAGACTCTCCAGTTGCCGCACCGGCGGCGGCTTGAAGATATCGAAGATACGGAAAAGTATAAAACTCAAAAGAAAAGTTTTCCACGAGAGCGGTACGGCAATTAAAGCGATCAATTGCCCGACGACTTCGTCAATCACCACAAATTGCGGGTCCTTGATTCCGCTCGCCCGGGCCACGTGAGTCGCGGCGGGGATTCCCGCAGTCATCAAAAACATAGCCAGGATGAATACATATGAAGTGCGCAGCGCCGGAGGCTGCCGATGACACAACGCTGCCCATAGCAGCACTGTGACGGCTGAAGCCCACGTCCCCGGCCCGGGCCGCAGGTAGCCGATGCCGAAGAAAGTGGCGGTCCACCTTGCCCATGCGGGAGCTGAGCGGGACGTAGGTTCAACATTCGGCGGCACCTCGACCCTACTCATCGCGACCTCGCGGGAGCCATGATGGCCGGCTGGACGTCGGCGCTACGGTCACTGCGCATAGCCCCGTCGTCCTCGGCGGCTGTCGGGCGAGCGTCTCGCTCGCCGATCTCGGTCATGACTCGTCCTCCGAGTCGCCGCGGCTCGGGCCGCGAATGCCTTCTTCTGTGTCCTTTACCGGCGACGAGATCACGTAATCGCCGCTCGCCCACTTGCCCAGATCGATTGTGCGGCAACGCGGGCTGCAAAAAGGAAACTCGGCGTCCGTGCTCTTCACCGGCTTTTTGCAGATCGGACAGCCGACCCTCACCGTACGCGCCATTTTTCTATTGTAGAAGTGAAGTAATGTGCGGGAGAAGTAAGTTTGTACCGCGTATAGTATTTCGCCCTTGCGGGGTCATCCCGAAGGCCTGCGTTCTTACCAGCGGGACGAGGGATCTCCCTCACAACGTTTCCTGTCATGGGAGATCCCTCGCCCCGCCTGAAAAACGGCTCTGCTCAGGATGACGCAGCGAGAGCTTGACGTAAGGTCCTTACGCGATCCTCGCCACAAGGTCGTAATCGTGCGCCTCGGTGACTTGGCAGCGGTAGAACTGGCCCGGCTGGGGAATATCGGCTTCGGGGAAGTCGTTGACGTAGACTTTGCCATCGATCTCAGGAGCGTGCATGGGAGTGCGGCCCTCGAGCAGCAGATCGCTTTCCTCCGACTCGCCTTCGAGCAGCAGATCGAACTCGCGTCCCACCAACGTTTTCTTTTTCCTTCGGCTGATCTGTCGTTGGATGGCCATCAGATGTTTGCGCCGCCGCTCAATTTCGCGCGGAGAAATTTTCTTTTCCAGTTCATAGGCTCCGGCGCCCTGCTGATCCGAATAAGCAAAGGCGCCCATCCAGTCGAACTGCGCCTCGCGCACGAAGTCGCACAATTCTTCAAACTCCTCCTCGGTCTCGCCGGGAAATCCCACAATGAATGATGTTCGCACGGTCAGGTCCGGCACCGTTCGTCGCATCTTCGCGATCGATCGCAAAAAAACGTCTGCCCCGCCGCCGCGCTTCATGCGCTTCAGCACCGAGGCCGAAGCATGTTGCAGCGGAACATCCATGTACGAGCAAATCTTCTCGTTCTGTGCGATGGTATCGAGCAGCTTGCCGGTAATTTTATTGGGATAGGCATACAGGAACCGTATCCATCGCAGGCGATCGATCTGCGCCAGCTTTTCAAGCAAAAGCGCGAGGCCATCCTTCAATCCAAAGTCTTCGCCGTAGCAGGTCGTATCCTGGCCGATCAGCGTAATCTCGCGCACTCCACTCGCGGCCAGCCGTTCCGCCTCGGCGACCACCGATTCAAACCGGCGCGAGCGGAACTGCCCGCGGAGCTGCGGAATGATACAGAATGTGCAGGGATGGTCGCATCCTTCGGCGATTTTGATATAAGCCATGTGGTGCGGCGTCGCCAGAATGCGCGGCGTCGCGTCGTCATATAGATAATTCGGCAGATCGCCTACATTGCCGGCCCAGCTCTCGCGCCATGCGTCGCGCGAAAATCTTCCCTGCGCCGAGCGCGCATCGCCCTCCGGCCGCGAGGGCAGCACGACAAATGGCGAATCATTTCGTGCTGGAGTTGTCGCCAAGCCAGCCGTCGCCAACCCCGTCGCGGAAATAATTTTCTCCAGTTCGCCGGTGCCAACCACCGCGTCGACTTCCGGAATGTCCTTGCGAATCTGGTCGCGAAAGCGTTCGACCAGGCATCCGGCCACCACCAGCTTTTTCGTCTTTCCTCCGGCCTTGTGTCCGGCCATTTCGAGGATGGTGTTCACCGATTCCTGCTGTGCGCTCTCGATGAAGGAACACGTGTTCACCACGATGACGTCAGCGTCTTCGGCGCGCGGCGTCAACTCCGCGCCGGCGCGAGCCAAAAGTCCCATCATCACTTCGCTATCGACCAGATTTTTGGGGCAGCCCAGGCTCACGAAGCCAATCTTCTGGGCCGGCGTCGTCTCCGTTTTTTCCTGGCATCGCCCGCTTTCCGGTTCAGCGGGAGTCGCTACGGTTAAGTGTTTCGAGGGCATGCAATCCCTCTATTTTATCATCCGGGAATTGAGCCGCCCGCACTCTCGTCCTGCCTCGGACCAGCTGCCTCGGACCAGCTTTCCGGTTGATCGCGGACCACAGGAATCACAGATCCAAAGCACTTGTGGATTTAAAATGCCTCCCGGCGTGCTACGCTATTGGACACGCAAATAACATTTAAAGAGGCGCCTCGCAGGAGGGGAGCTATGTCGGGGAAACGACGCTGGATCGCTGTCCTGTTTTTTGTGAATTTGCTGATCATTTCAGCAGTTGCACAGGACGAAAAGAACGAGATCGGCGCAATCTTCGGCCGCACGTTCATCAGCGACCAGGGCATTCAGAACGCGTCTTACTTCGATCCCATCATTCACTTCGGCAAAGGCTTCAGCTTCGAAGGGGAATACGCGCACCGCTTTATCGTCATGCCGGTCTACGCGATCTCCGGCGAAATCGCTGCCATGGACGATCCGCAGACCAAGCTGAATGCGGGCACTTACGGAGATGCCGTCGTTCCTACCAGCATCAAATCGTTTTTCGTCACGCCCGCGGCGCGAGTAAATCTCTTCCCCACCACGGCGGTTTCTCCTTGGGCGAGCGTGGGCGTGGGTTTTGGCCACTTCAGCCAGAGCAGTACTCTCGACTATAGCGGCACCAACCCCGGCAAATCGACGACCAGCGCAACGATTGAAGGCGGACTTGGCCTGGATGTGAGGGCGTGGCGCAAACTTTACATTCGGGGCGAAGTCCGCGATTTCTGGTCGGGCGAACCGAATTTCCCGCTCGCTCCAACCGGCCACTCGCGCATGCATAACTATTTTGTCGGCGGCGGCGCGTTCTGGAGATTCTAAGGATGGGAAGATTCCAGTTGGCGGCTCAGTCTGTTTCGGAGGGCGTCATCCCGAGGGCCCGCGTCTTTACCAGCGGGCCGACGGATCCCCAGGGCACAAAGCCGTTGCATAGGAGATCCCTCGCGCCGCCTGAAAAACGGCTCCGCTCGGGATGACGCAACCAATAATGGGTGAAGATTCGTAGTTCAAACCAGGCGCTATTATGTTCTACCTTCCCTTGGCGGCCAGCTCCACTTCGTCGTACAACTCCGGCAACTTCTGCGCGTCGTCGGACGAATTTCCAAAACGCGCCGACTCGTAGACTTCTGTGAAGCGCGCGACCGGCCCGCGCAGGCGAGCGTCTTCAATCTTTCTCACAAACTCAGTTGGTGTTTCGGCTGCCGGCTTGGGCACGCCGCGCCGCGCCAACGCTCGTGCCATGCGCCCATACCACATCGCCGCCACCTGTTGAGGCGAACGCTCGGGATGCGCCTGCAGCCATTTTTCCTGCAGCCATCGGATAATCCGGCCGAGATTTCCGAGCAAGATCAGCGCAGCCGCGATCACTGCGCCATATACGATCCAGCGTGCGGGAGAATTTCCGATGCGTTCCTGGCTGTGTTGCGCCCAATGCAACATCGCGCCATATTTTTCTCTTGCCCATGCCCGCGCGTTCTCCCACAAGTTCCGCGTTCCGCTGATTGCGGTCTGGCCCAGAATGTACTGATGCGTGGTGTCGTAGCTGACGATCCAGTCGCGCCAGAACGATGCCATTGCATCCACGTAGAGCCCCACGCGTCCCCAGCCCTGCGGTATTCCGCTGGCACCAGCGGGAGTGGGATCGAAGGTCTGCCAGCCATATCCCGGAAAGTACGCCTCGACCCAGGCATGCGCGTCTTTGGCGCGAACCACATAATTTCCGGTCAGGTCGTTGAACTCGTCGGTGCGGAACCCATTGACCACGCGCGATGGAATGCCCAGGGTCCGCAGCATCACGGCCATGGAGGACGCGAAATATTCGCAATGTCCCTGGCGGCGTTCAAAAAGAAAATTCGCGATCGGATCTCTTACCTCGGTGCGCGGCAGCTGCAGGGTATAGCCGTAATGTGTGCGCAGATAATTCTCCACCGCCGTGGCTCTGTCGAATGGATTTTCGGCTGCGTTCGTAATTCTTGCCGCCAGTTGCGTGACCTGCGGATCGACCCGAGGCAAGCGCAGGTATTTCGTCCGGATCGGCCAGGGATAGTCCTCGCCGGCAGTGCGTAGATCCGCCGGCGCAGGCTTGGCGATATTGGAATCTGCTTCGTAGCGGGTGATGGCATGCCCGCTATCGAAGTCATAGACTGCGCCGCCGGGATCGGCGGCCAGTTCGCGGTACTCGCCGGTCACACTCCGCGCCCACGGCGCCAGAAAAAAGACATTCGTTCCAATCGGCTCCATCAGCACGCGGTAATGGATGACATTTTCGTGCGCAAAATCGGTCGGATACGAGCGCACGTCGGCATTGTTGAGTCGCGGCAAAACAAAATTGTCGTCGCTGCCCCGTTGCAGAACAAACTGTTCCCGCGGATTCGACCAGGTGTGCCCATCGAAGTCGGCGAGCGATACACCGCGCCAGTGCAGGTCGTAGCGGCCAATCGTGTCGCCATCGATCTGGATATGCATCACGACGGCGTTCGACTGCTGAATCTGCCCGATCTCTCCCAGCTGCACGCGATCGCTGAAGCCGGAAGAAAAGTCGGTGCCGAACGAATACGCGCCCAAATATCCGGCCGACATGCGCGGCAACAGGAAGAACACCAGGGCCGCGCCGCCAAGAATCAGCAGCATCAATGCGGGAGAAATCGCCAGCAGGGAAAACGCCAGATTGCGATGCTCAAACGGATCGCTGGTGTGCCGCGCCTGAATGCTGGCCGCGCGCCCCGATCGCCGCATTTCCATCAGGATAAACGTCGCGACCGCCATCAGCATGAACGCGGCAAAGGAAAAAAGAAATGTGCTGTCGACCGTCAGCACTGCCGACGCCAGCACCATAAGAAATGCCAGGATGGCCAGCATGACGTAGTCGCGCTCGCGGCGGAGAGAAAACATTCGTACGACCACGCCGAACAGCGCCAGGTGCACCGTCGCGGGAAGAAAACTGTGGGAGAAAACGAAGTAGTCGGCGGCAAAAAATACAAAGTAGATAATCGACAGCGGCGTGGTCCAGCGTTCCGAGATCACTACCTGCCGGTGCCGCCGCTTGGCCAGGAGATAGCCGCGCACGGCCATGGCCGCGCCCACCAGCGCAACCGAAGGCAGGTCAAGTCCGCCCGTGCCGGCCAGCGTGCCAAACCCTGCCAACACGAGCAGATACAGCGCCAGCTCAAAGTAATAGTCGATGGCCTGCTGCAAAGGGATCACGCCGGATTGTGCGACTGCTTCAGACATGGCGGGCACGGAGACCGAACCTAAAAAACGCTCCTGGCTCCTCCATTGTTCGCTATCGTGGAGAAGAAGGGAAGTCTCGACTCAAGAATTCTTGCACCGAAGGTCACATAGAAAAATCCGCACGAGCAATTTTCTGATTGTGCTGCCACGAGGAATCTCCCGTAAAACGGATGTTGGGTGCGGGAGATTCCTCGCTCCGCCTGAAAAACGGCTTCGCTCGGGATGACGCAATCGCAGAAACGGAAGTGAAAAGTAATGAGGCACACGCAAAGTGAGCCGCCCACGGCTTCGTCTCGGTTAGCGGCCCGCGGGCGAATGTTAAACTAATCGGTCAGGCATCGGTCTCGCGCGACGTACTCCCGCCAACCCCGCCAGGTCCGGAAGGAAGCAACGGTAACGGGCTCTTGCGTGTGCAGCGAGTCCCCGGTGCCTGGCTTTAAGTTTTTTCTCCCAACCGCCGATCCTGCCCGGCTTCTCTTCTCATCCGCCGTCTACGACTCGCAATTTACGAGTCTTTACTCCGCCTTTACATCAAACCCTGCAAGAAATTTTATTTCACGCGGTCAAATACAGTGTGGGCCAAGAGTGCGGGATGAAGAAAAACTTTGGCCCACCGACAAGATTGAGAATCAAAGGAGTGAGATGAAGAGTCGTTCCCCCATGCCCCCTTGCCCGCACGTGAATATCCATGTCTCTGGGAAACTCTTTCAGGGACATCTTGCCTACCTCGATCAACTGGTGCGTTCGGCGCACGAGTGCCGCTTGTGGCCCGTCCTTGACGTGGCACGACTGGACGAACTCGACCGCGCTGCTCTTCTCTATCTGGTCGATGGCGAGGCGCGCGATTTCGGCCTCGCGGATTGTCCGCATTTCGTCCGCGAATGGATCGACCGTGAAAGAGGTAATGCAACGGCGGCGTAAAACACGCCTGCTGTCGAAGCCGATCGTTGCGCCCCGCCTGTCGCTGTCCGATAATAGGCGCTTTCCCCTGCCATGGACTCTGACTTCAAGACTCGCGTGCGGGTCAGGCTCTACGAAATGTTTGTGGAGTCGGGGGTTTGCCCGTCGAGAGCCGAAGTGGCACACGATCTTTCCTGCTCGGCAGGCGACGTAGCGACAGCCTTTTCGGAACTGGCCGCCGCGCACATGCTTGTGCTGCAGCCGGGAGGGGAAGTGCTCATGGCCAATCCGCTCTCGGCCGTGCCTACGCCGTTTGTAGTCGA
>JASHOT010000410.1 GCA_030040965.1 Candidatus Sulfotelmatobacter sp.
TATGGGATCGTTCTGGAAATACTTGAGCGTGTCGTGCATCCAGCCCATATCCCATTTTTCGCCAAAGCCCAGTCCGCCGACATAGACGGGCTTCGAAACCATGGGCCACGCCGTCGATTCTTCGGCGCAGGTCTGAATGTCGGGATGCTCTTTGTACGCTTCCTGATTGAAACGGCGCAGAAAATCGATGGCCTCGAGATTTTCGCGGCCGCCAAACTTGTTCGGGATCCACTCGCCCTGCTTGCGCGAATAGTCGAGATAGAGCATGGAGGCGACGGCATCTACGCGCAAACCGTCGGCGTGATATTTATCGAGCCAGAACATCGCACTCGACATGAGGAAACTGCGCACCTCGGCGCGGCCGTAGTTGAAAATGTGCGTTTTCCAGTCGGGATGAAATCCCTGGCGCGAATCGGCGTGCTCATACAGATGCGTGCCGTCGAAGTAAGCAAGGCCATGGCCGTCGGAGGGGAAATGCGACGGTACCCAATCGAGAATCACGCCGATGCCATGCTGGTGCAGGTAGTCGACGAGATACATGAAGTCCTGTGGCGTGCCATAGCGTGCCGTGGGCGCGAAGTAGCCGGTCGTCTGATATCCCCAGGAACCGTAGAAAGGATGCTCCATCACCGGCAAGAATTCGACGTGCGTGAAGCCCATGCGTCCGACATATTCCGCAAGGCGCGGCGCGGTTTCGCGATAAGTCAGCGGGCGATTGTGTTCCTCAGGAACGCGCATCCATGAGCCGAGATGCACTTCATAAATGGATTGCGGCGCCCGCAGGGAATTGCGGCCGCCGCGATTGGCCATCCAATCCTGATCGTTCCATTGGTAATTGAGATCCCACACCACAGAGCCCGTCCGCGGAGGCTTTTCACAGAACAGAGCGACGGGGTCGGCCTTGTCAACGCGGTACCCATGTTGCTGCGATTCGATGTGAAATTTGTAGAGTGCGCCCTGAACGGCTCCGGCAGCGAATCCCTCCCAGATGCCGGAAGAACCACGCGGGCTCAGATAATGCGCTTTGGGGTCCCATCCGTTGAAGTTGCCGATAACCGAGACCGATCGTGCATTCGGCGCCCACACGCTGAAGATGGCGCCAGCTTCACCATTGTGCGTGGCCAGATGCGCTCCCATTTTGTCGTAGATGCGGTAATGGCTGCCCTCATTGAAAAGGTAAAGATCGCGATCCGATAAAAGTTGCGGCGTGGCGAGCGCAGTTTCGGGGCTCATAACGTTGCCTGAATAGTCTACCGGAGCGGGAAGGTGTCTGGAAAAATCCGCAGGCCAGGGTGCAAGAAAAAGCTTGACATCATTACTACACATGTAGTAGTAATGCATACGCCGATAGGAGATCGGGACATGGGCGAACCTAAGCTGGCCAAGCTCGAACTGCGGATCATGGAGACTCTGTGGAACCACGGTCAGGCTTCCATCCGCGAGATTCAGGAGTCATTCCCCGAAAAAGATCGTCCCGCCTATACCACCATCCAGACAACGGTCTACCGCATGGAAGCGAAGAAGGCGGTGCGCCGTATAAAGAAGGTCGGCAATTTTCATATCTTCGAAGCGGCAATCAGCCGCAAAGCGGCCCAACGCCGGCTGATCGACGACCTGCTGGCGTTGTTTGGCGGGAGGACGCAGCCGGTGATGGCACACCTGATCGAATCGGGCAAGCTCACGCTCGCCGATGTCAGGGAAGCGGAAAAAACTCTGCGCAAGCTGGAACGCATAGGAGAAGCAGAATGATCGCGACTGCGATGACAGCACACTGGGATCAGATCGCGGCGGGGTTGGGAAATCATCTGTGGCAATCGACCCTGTTCGCCATTTTGGCTGCGCTCCTCACATTGGTCCTGCGCAAGAATCACGCGCAGGCCCGCTACTGGATATGGCTGGCGGCGTCGGTGAAGTTCCTGATTCCTTTCTCGCCGCTGGTTGTGCTCGGGCAGCAGTTGACTTGGCTGCTTCCCACGCGGCCAGCGGCTTCGGGCTTCTACCTGGTCATGGAGCAGGCAGGGCGCCCGTTCGGCTCGACAGCGAAAAATGCGGCTGCACCCTTGGTTGCGCCCATTTCATCGACGATGTCTCATGGAATTCCCGTGCTGTTCGCCGCAGTGTGGTTGTGCGGATTCGCCGCCGTCCTACTCCTCTGGTGGATTCACTGGCGCAAAATATCTGCCGTTATTCGTAGCGCCGCGCCCATGCGTGAGGGACGCGAATTAGAAACTCTGCGCCGCCTCGAAGGCACGATTGGAATCCGAAAGCGCGTTGAACTGCTGCTTTCCCGCGGCACGCTTGAGCCGGGCATTTTCGGACTGTCACGCCCGGTTCTTCTCTGGCCGCAGGGAATCTCCCAGCACCTTGAAGACGAGCATCTCGACGCCATCATCGTGCACGAGTTGTGGCACGTGCGCCGCCGCGACAATCTTGTCGCCGCGCTCCACATGCTGGTCGAAGCAGTTTTCTGGTTTCACCCGTTTGTGTGGTGGCTGGGATCACGCCTGATCGACGAGCGCGAACGTGCCTGCGACGAAAAGGTTCTGGAGCTCGGCAGCGCGCGCCGCGTGTACGCCGAAAGTGTTCTGAAAGTCTGCGAATTTTGTGTGGGGTCTCCGCTGGCGTGCGTGGCGGGCGTTACCGGAGCCGATCTCAAGAAAAGGATGGTTCACATTATGTCGGAAAATTTCGCGCGTAAACTGGATTTCAGCAAGAAACTTCTCGTCAGTCTTACCGCATTCCTGGCCATTGGAGTTCCCATTCTGTTCGGTCTGATGCATGCAACTCCAAGTAGCGCCCAGTCGCAGGCGGAAAGCTCCGGACCGGCGCCGAGCTTCCAGTCGTTCTCCATCAAGCCGAGCGACACCGCGGCGGCCGGGCCGGACATCGAGATTGGAAACACTCACGCGCTGCGAATGATGTATGGGCCAGACAGCTTCGTCGCCAACAACGTTACCCTGAAGGCTTTGATTCAGGAAGCCTATGGCGTCCAAGCCAATCAGGTCTCCGGTCCAGCGGATCTCCTCAATGCAACCTACGATGTCGCAGCCAGAGCCGATTCAGCCGCCGGAGCCAAGTTTGGTCCGGGCTATGGCAACTCCGCGGGGCAACTTGCTTTGCAAGCCGCTTTGGCCGAGCACGTCAAACTGGTGGTTCACCACGAAACCGAATCCTTGCCGGTTTACGCGCTCGAGATTGCCGAAGGGGGGCCGAAAATTCAGCCAACGCAAGCCTCCCAGCTTTCTGGCGATCAGAAGAAGATCGGAATGCAAATGTTGCTGAAAGAAAGCGGGCAGGAGTCGACCGTATCCGCACTGGGAGTCTCAATCAATGACCTGGTGCGGCAACTTTCGATGCAGTTGGGCCTCGCCGTGATCGATAAAACGGGATTGAAGGGTCCCTACAACTTCAATCTCCACTGGACGCAGAGTCCACCATCGAATTCAGAAGCCGCCGCTGCCGACAACAATCCTCTGGCTCCGGAGGCTTCACTCCTTACCGCGCTTCAGCAGCAGCTTGGCCTGAAACTCGAACTGCAGAAACAGCCGATGGACATCATCGTCATCGAACACATCGAAAAGCCGGCGGAAGATTAAGTTTCCTTCTGAACCATGACGGGAATGCACGAATCTGTTTCGTGCATTCCCATTTTTTGTGCGCGTGGCCGTCTGCTCCGTCTAAAGCACACGAAGCGCCCGCACCCGGCGTGCTATCCTGACTTTCCAGCCATGCCTGTTCTGCGTGTCATCCTTCTCTGGCATCAGCACCAGCCGTTTTATAAAGACCTGGTCACGGGCGAGTATCGCCTGCCGTGGGTGCGGCTGCACTCGCTCAAAGACTATTACGGCATGGTCAAGCTGCTCGATGAATTCCCCAACGTCCATCAGAATTTCAACCTGGTTCCCTCGTTGGTGGCGCAGGTTCAGGACTACGTTGCGGGAACCGCGGAAGATCCGTTTCTGCGCTTGGCAGCGAAACCGGCGAAGGATCTCTCCGTCGAAGAACGCCGATTCGCCCTGCAATATCTGTTCCAGGCGAATCCGCAAAATGTAATTGGACGATATCCGCGTTACCGCGAGTTATGGGAGCGCTTTCGCGAGCACGGAGATCATGCCGAGCGCGCCGAGAGATATTTTCACCCGCAGGACTTTACCGATTTACAGGTGCTCTCACAGATCGCCTGGTTCGACGAATTTTTTCTGGAAGAAAAAGATATCGCTACGATTGTAGCCAAGGGGCGAAACTACTCGCTCGACGATCAAAAGTTGGTGATCGAGCGCGAACGGGAATTGCTCGGCCGGGTTTTGCCGGCATACGCCGATGCCGCGCACAAGGGATCGATCGAAATTTCGGCGACTCCGTTCTATCACCCGATTCTGCCGTTGCTCTGCGATACCAATGCGGGTGCGGCCTCCTCGCCCGGATTGCCGCTGCCCCAGAACCGCTTCCGGCACCCGGAGGATGCGCGCGAGCAACTCCTGCGCGCACTCGATTTCCACGAGAAAACCTTCGGAGTACGTCCCAAAGGATTGTGGCCGTCAGAAGGCAGCGTATCGGAAGAGGTGCTGGTGATCGCCCACAGCCTGGGCATTCAGTGGATGGCGACCGATGAAGGCGTGCTGGGACGGAGTGCGGGATTATTCTTTGCCCGCGATGGCCACGGCCGTTTGCCGGCTCATCTCGCGGAAAAGCTTTACAACATTCATCGCTACGAAAAAGGAGCGAGGGCGATGCATCTCGTATTCCGCGATCACACGATTTCCGATCTCATTGGATTCGTTTACTCGGGAATGCCTCCGGCCGATGCGGCGCGCCATTTGATCAACAACATCAAAGACGCCGCGCGACCGGTGCTCGCGCGCGGCCACGACGCGGTGGTTTCGATCATTCTCGATGGGGAAAATGCGTGGGAATACTATCCGAAGTCGGGGCGTGAGTTTCTGCGGCGCTTCTATGACGGATTACAACGCGAGGCCGGCTTAGAAGCCGTAACGATTTCTGAAGGGATTGCGCGCCACAAAGATTTTGCCAGAATGGATTCGCTCGTCCCCGGATCGTGGATCAATGCCAATTTCAACGTATGGATCGGTGCTCCGGAAGACAATCGGGCCTGGGACTATCTCTACCACGCGCGCGAGTTCTATGCGCAGAACGCGGCCCGCGCAAGCGAAGAAGAACGCAAGCTGGCCTTCGAGGAATTGCTGATCGGCGAGGGCAGCGATTGGAATTGGTGGTATGGGCCGGAGCATCATTCGGCCAACGACAGCGACTTTGACGAACTCTATCGCAAGCATCTGTCGAACGTTTATCAGGCGCTGGGAGCGACGCCACCCGACTATCTGGCGCAGCCGATTACGGGCGCGGAGGTGCGCCCGTCCTTCGTTCCGCAGACAGCCTACATTCACCCCCGCATCACCGGAGACATGGTCCGCTATTTCGAATGGATGGGAGCGGCCGTTTACACCGCCGATCATCGCGCAGGTGCAATGCACGGCAAGCAGTTTCTGCTGGATTCTGTCTATGCCGGCATCGACTCTTTATTTGTGTATGGCCGGCTCGATTTCACGAATCGCGTTCCCGAAGAAAATTTCGAGATCGTGGTGAATCTGGAATCGTGGGCAATCGGCGATCAGAGGCCACGGAAGGCGTTGCGCGTTCGCTGCTCCGTCGAGGCGAGTAAAGTGGCCCAATGGAAGATTGAGGATGCTGCGAAAGAGAACGTGCGGGCATCGTCTTTCAATGCGGAGGGGAATGCCAAAGTCGCGCTATTGCGGAATTTTGAGTTCAAGGCGCCGCTGGCATGGCTGCTGGCTGCTCCCGGCACGGGCGCTGAGGAAAAATCGGATGCAGAAAAATCCGGCGCCGAAAATTCAGAAGCACGCCGGCCGGCTCCCGCGCCTGCCACCACGCGAATACGGCTGCGCTTCAGCCTATGGAAAAATCGGCTGCCGGTAGATTCTTTGCCGTTAGAAGGATGGATCGAGCTGCAAGTCGTCAGCGAAGGTGAGTTGTTGTTCAGCACTTGACGCCGATCACTCGCTCTTCCCGATCGAAGTGTCGATCCACTTCAGGTATCCGGCGCTGCCATCTTCAATTGCCACCACGATGCATTCTGGCAGATCGTACGAGTGCAGTGCACGAATCGAGTCGCGTACCGCAGGGAACAGTTCGGCGCTGGTTTTGATCAGCAGCAACCATTCGTGGCTCTCTTCGATCTTACCTTCCCATCGGTAAATGGATTCGATCTGCGGAACGATATTGACGCAGGCGGCGAGATGGCGATCGACCAGGGCGCGTGCAATCTGGCGAGCCTCCTCGTGCGATCCGGCAGTCGACAGGACGATTCGTTTATCCGTCATATAAAATCACCGTCGGCCTTCGGCCATGCGTCGACCGAAGACGATGAGGCTCCTTCATGCTAACGCAAATCAAGTTCGGCACATCGGGATGGCGCGCGGTTATGGCCGAGGCGAAATGAGGCAAGTCCCTCGCAGAGCAATTGAAGGCAATCAGTAACCAGGTTGGTTCCTTCTATCCCCGACGCGAGAACTTCCGCTTGACCCCCGAGGTGAAGGAGAAGTTCACTGAAAAGTTGCGCCGGGATCCGAAGGAATTCTGCGGGCATGACGTGAGCCAGGCGGTCCGCACCGACGGATTGAAGCTGGTTTTCAGCGATGGTTCCTGGGTGTGCTATCGGCTGTCGGGAACGGAGCCGGTGGTCCGCGTTTATGCGGAAGCACGCAGCGCAAAAGGTCTGGAGAAACTGAGCACCGCCGCCAAGCACCGGATTTTCGAGTGATTGCCCTAAGATTCGAACTTTTCGTGAAACGGTTCTCTCAATTTACGAGCTCGAGGGTGGTCCGGCTGCCGCGGGCGGAAGACGGTTTGCGCGCTGTGGTTGACCGTGCACCGCAGGCTGAGGCGCTGGCGGCGTCGTGGCTCGCCCAGATTCGGATCGATCGCATTCGCCCCTTCGCCCAGCGTGCTTATCGCTTGCGGCGTCGTATTGCAACCGTCGTAGTCACAGCATCGGCGGCGCTACTGTTTGTGCATGTTATGTTCGGCGCAAACGGCATGGTCATCTACAAGCAGAAGCGCGCCGAATACGAATCCTTGCAGAGGCAGATTGATCGCGCGCAGCAGGAAAACGATCGTTTCACGCTGCAGATTCAGGCGCTGAAAACAGAGGACAAGGCCATCGAGAAAGAGGCCCGCGAACAACTCGGCTATGCCAAGCCGGGCGAATATGTTTACGTCACACCAGCCACCACCAAGCCCGTCCCGCCCGCGAATCACGCCGCGAAAAGGTAAGCAGAGTTAATTTCCTCTGATCCAACCCTTCATCCGCAATCTTTGCCCCCGGCTGACAATCGGGCTTTCCTGCTGTGGTATAGTTCCCCTGCCTCCATTCATGAGCGAGTGCGAAGAAGCCAGAACCGGCCATCTTCGCGGGTCTCTTTTGCGCTGTGGGGACGCACTCAATTTCAAAAAGGAGAAAAACCGGTCATGAGAAAAGTGCTGGTGATTTTGCTCGCGATATCTTTCGTGCTCGCCATTTCTGCCATGGCGTTCGATGACATGGGGAAAAGCACAACCGTCAATGGTTGGATTTCCGATGACAAATGCGGCGCCAAGGGTGCCAACGCCGGCGCCGAGGCCTGCACCAAGAAATGCCTGGCGGCCGGGGCAAAAATGGTGGTCGTCACCGATAGCGATCAGAAAGTGCTGACGGTCGATAATCCCGACGCGCTCAAAGGCCATGCAGGGCATCATGTCGCTGTTACCGGGAGCGTGAAGGGCGACACCATTCACGTCGACACCGTCAAGATGCTTTAAAGAAGATTGAAGATCCGCGAAAGAAGAAAGACGGGCGGTCTTTATGCCGCCCGTTTTTCATCTGCGCGGAGTCGATCAGCAGGCCAGAGCTACCGCACCACTCCCTCGAGCGGCGAACTGGCAGTCGCATACAACTTCTTCGCCATGCGCCCGGAAACATACGCCTGACGACCGGCCAGCACGGCGTGCCGCATCGCTTCAGCCATCAGCACCGGATCCTGCGCATTGGCGATGCCGGTATTCATGAGAACCGCATCTGCGCCGAGTTCCATTGCAATGGCCGCATCTGACGCCGTGCCCACGCCTGCGTCAACAATCAACGGCACGCCGCTGATCATTTCGCGCAGGATGCGGATGTTGGCCTGATTCTGAATGCCCAGCCCGCTGCCGATCGGCGCTCCCAGCGGCATAATCGTAGCTGCGCCGGCATCCAGCAGTCGCTTAGCCACGACAATGTCATCCGACGTGTAGGGCAGCACGGTGAAGCCTTCCTTCACCAGCACACGCGTGGCTTCCAGCGTCGCCTGCACATCGGGATAAAGCGTGGCCTGGTCTCCGATGACTTCAAGTTTCACCCAGTCCGACAATCCGACTTCGCGGCCAAGCCGCGCCGCGCGAATCGCCTCGTCGGCTGTGTAGCAGCCCGCCGTGTTGGGCAGAAGAAAGTATTTTTTGGGATCGATGTAGTCGAGCAGCGATTCCTTGCTGCGATCAAGATTGACGCGGCGCACCGCGACCGTAACCATCTCCGCGCCACTGGCTTCAAGCGCGCGCGCCGTTTCCTGAAATGATTTGTATTTTCCCGTGCCAACGATCAGCCGGGAGCGGAACGAACGACCGGCAATCATCAATGAGTCCGTCATGGACTCTATTGTAATGAAAGGAGTGAGATGAAACGAGGAGCTTCGGGCCCCGCCTCCCGACTCGCCGTCTTCTGCTACGCTGCCTCGGCTAAACCGGGTTTCGTCCCTGAATGACTCGAATCAACACCACGACGATCGCCACTACCAGCAGAATGTGAATGTATCCCCCGAGCGTGTACGAGCTCACCATCCCCAGCAGCCAAAGCACCAGCAGGATTACGAAGATTGTCCACAGCATGGTTCGAGCCTCCTTGGTCGGCGTTCTTCTTTTCGCCGATCTTCCCGAGCCGTGAATGCACTCATGCAAAATTAGGTTGCAGCTGGCTGAAGATGGAATACGTGCTTCCAAGTAAGGGGAAAAGAACAGGTCTGTATTTTGCGCTGGAGATGGTGACGAAAGCTGACGCGAGACTACGGAACCGTGGCCGCTTCCGCCTGCGCGTAGAGATCGTCAATCTGCTGTCGATAGCGCTCTTCCACCACGCGCCGCTTCAGTTTGAGCGACGGCGTCAGAGCGCCGTTCTCGACGGTAAATTCATCGGCAACCAGCAGAACTCGTTTCAGTTTCTCGAACCGCGCCAGATTCTGGTTGATGCCTTCGACAATCTGCTCGTACAGAGCCCGTACTCTCGGATTGGCCACCAGATCGGCATGCGATGTAAATGCCACCTCATTCGTGCGAGCCCAGTCTTCGAGCAGCGGAAAGTTGGGCGAGATCATCACCGCGGCAAACTTGCGCTTGTCACCAATGATCGCGGGCACGCCGACCAGTGCATTGAGCTTGAGCGAGTTTTCGATCGGCTGCGGAGCAATGAATTTTCCTCCTGAAGTCTTGATCAGATCTTTCTTGCGATCCGTGACCGAAAGATATCCATCTTTATCGATGTTGCCGATATCGCCGGTCTTGAACCAGCCATCAACCAGCGCTGCCCGCGTCTCCTCCGGCCGATTCCAATATCCTTTGAAGACCGACGGGCCGTGCACCAGAATCTCTCCATCGTCGGCGATCCGCACCTCGATATTCGGCAGAATCTTGCCGACCGTCCCGATGCGATGGTTGATTGGAGTATTCAGGGCGATCACCGGCGAGGTCTCAGTGAGACCGTATCCCTCATGAATGCGGATGCCGACATTGGCGTACCACTCGGCCAGTTCGCGGCCCAGTGGCGCCCCACCGGCGATAAACGTGCGCACGCGCCCGCCCATTCCTGTGCGAATCTTCGAAAATACGAGTTTGTTGGCCAGGCGCCAGCTTTGCGATTTCGGAATCTGTCCGGCCAGAATCTCCGGCTTGTGGCTCCGGCCCACGGCAACCGCCCAGTCGAAGATGGTGCGTTTCGGAAAGCCCGTGGCTTGCCGCTCCGCCTGCGCATAAATTTTTTCATAGACGCGCGGCACCGCGACGAACATGGTTGGCCGTACCTGCAAAAGCGTTGCAGGAAGCCGGTCGATGAACGGGCAATAGGCCAGCGTCACGCCGCGGTAGATCAGCGCAAAATCGAGATGCCGCGCCGTGATGTGGCACAACGGCAGGAAAGAAACACTGATTTCTGTGCCTTCGAAATCGAATCCCAGCAGCGAGCACGAAATGTTGGAAGCGATGTTGCCGTGAGTCAGCATCGCGCCCTTGGAAGTCCCCGTCGTTCCGGAGGTGTAAACGATGGTGGCCAGATCACTGGCTGTGATGGCCCGCGCGACCGATTCAAGTTCGTGGCCGAGATCCTCCGCGCCCTCGCGAATGATTTGATTCATGGTGACGCACTGCGACGCCGACAACTCTGCGCCAAGTTCCAGCGAATCCATCACCACAATCTTCGAGATCTGCGTTTCGGGGAGGATGGAGAGCAGCTTTCGCAGTTGCTGATCGGTCGAGAGAAAAATCACGCGACAACCTGAATCGTTCAGCGTGAACGCGCTCTGTTCCGCTGTCAGCGTGGTATAGAGCGGGACCGTCACCGCGCCCAATAGCAGGCATGCCATGTCGGCGATCGTCCATTCGGGGCGGTTTTCGCTGAGAATGGCGACGCGATCTCCTTTTCGAATGCCCCAGGCGTGCAAGGTTCGCGCCGTGCTTGCGACCCTTCGTCCAAACTCGCGCGAGGAGATCGGCCGCCACTGCCCGCTCTCGTAATAGAGCATCATCCGCTCGAGATTGCGCTCGACTGCGGCCAAAAAAATGTCGTTCAGCGTAGAGATGCTCATCGCGTCATTTGGGGGGAAGTGTTCAAACAGCTACACGAAGCTCATATCAGACTGTAATGTTTTGCCAAGCGTTCCGGCAACGCGTAAGATCACACGGAAGAGTACTTTCGAGTTTACCTGCTCACCCCTGCGCGGTATTCTTGCCTCACCTGAATTTCACCTTTGCAACTATTGTGGAGGGTCTATGCAAAGCAATCGTCTTGGGATTCTGGCTGCGACACTGATGATGGCCGGCACGCTGGTGTCATCTGCTCAGTCGCTGGCGCAGGCTGTGCCCGCCGAGTCGGCGATGCCGAAAGTCGGCGACATGGCTCCGGACTTCACGCTGATGTACTTCGACGGAAATGATCGCAAAACGGTCAAACTGAGCGACTACCGCGGCAAGCAGAATGTTGTACTTGCCTTCTACGTTTTCGCCTTCACCGGAGGCTGAACCAAGCAGATGCAGGCCTTCCAGGCGAATCTGAAAACCCTGGAAGCCGCCGACACCCAGGTTCTGGGTGTGAGCATGGATAGCTGGTTCTCGAACAAAGCCTTCGCCGACAAAATTGGAGTTACCTTCCCGTTGCTCAGCGACTGGGGCGGCAAAGTCACCCGCGAGTACGGAATCTACAAAGACGAATATCAGGCGGCGCGCCGCGTGAACTTCCTGATCGGCAAAGATGGCAAGATCATGGAAGAGCAGGTCGATAAAGACGCGGTCGATCCAACGAAAATTGTTGATGCCTGCGCGCGGCCGAAGATGAAGAACTGACCGTCGATCGTCATGATCTTCGGCGGTGTCATTCCGACGGACCGCGCTTTCAACGGCGGGCCGAGGAATCTCCCGATAATGACAGTCTGCAAGGGAGATCCCTCGCTCCGCCTGAAGGGCGGCGGCTTCGCTCGGGATGACACCGACGACACTGGCAAACTTAAAACCGAAGCAGTCTTCTGCTCTTCACTGCGTTTCGGCTGACAAACGTTTACGCTTCCGTCACCTTTTCTTACATTCCCGCCTCGTATCCGGATAAAACTAAAGTGTTTTATTGGGGTTGATAACTATTGCCGACAAGATCGCTGCAAAGCGACGATCTTGTAGGTGTATTACGGTGTTTCATTGGGGCGAGGCTATGAAAACACGCAAGTTGTGGAGTGCCGCGGTTCTGCTCAGCGCATTCTTTTTTGTTCTGCAATTCTCCGCCATATCCCAAGCGCAAGACGACCAATCGCAATACGATGATCAGTCGCAGGATCCTCCTGGCCGCGTCGCGCGGCTGAATTTTTCCCAGGGATCGATTTCATTTCGTCCCGCGGGCGAAGACGATTGGGTGACGGGCGTTCCGAACCGGCCCATGGTTACCGGAGACGATCTCTGGGCCGACGAAGATTCTCTCGCCGAAGTGCACGTCGGCTCAGCAGCCATCCGGCTGGGAGCAAAAACCGGCATCACTTTTCTCGCGCTTGACGATCACACCACGCAGATCCGCCTGGCCGAAGGCGAACTGATCGTCAACGCTCGCCACGTCGATGACGATGACAATTACGAAATCGATACGCCCAACATCGCTCTCACTCTGCTGCAGCCCGGCGAATACCGCATCGACGTAAGCGAAGACGGCAGCCAGACTATTGCCACCGTCTTTCACGGACGCGGTCGCGTCACCGGCGGCGGTTACACCTATACCGTGGTTGCCGGTCAGTCTGCCACGTTTACCGGAAGCGATCAGGTCGCCTATGACCTGCAACAACTCCCCGCGCAGGATGATTTCGACGCCTGGGCCTTCGATCGCGATCAGGCCGAAGACGATGCTGACTCGGCCAACTACGTTTCGCGCGAGATGACCGGCTACGAGGATCTCGACCAGTATGGAGACTGGACCTACGTTGCCGGCTACGGCCCTTGCTGGGCACCGAGCACCATCCCCGTGGGATGGGCCCCCTATCGCTTCGGTCACTGGATCTGGATTGCGCCGTGGGGCTGGACCTGGGTGGCAAACGAACCCTGGGGTTTCGCGCCCTACCACTACGGACGCTGGGCGTTTGAGAATAACCGCTGGTTCTGGGTTCCCGGACCGGTGGTGGTGCGCCCGATCTGGGCTCCCGCGCTGGTCGCCTTTGCCGGTGGCGCTCATTTCTCCGCAGGCGTGGCGTGGTTTCCGCTGGCACCGGGAGAAGTCTATTTGCCCGCATATCGTGTAAGCCGCGCTTACGCGACGAACGTCAACATCACGAATACGAATGTCAATGTCAAGCTGGTGACGAATCTCTACCAGACAGTCATCGTCAATAAGACTGCTGTCACCAATGTCAGCTACATCAACCAGCACGTTGCGAATGGAGTAACGGTCGTCTCGCACGATGCTTTTGTGAATGCGCGTCCCGTGGCGCAGAACATGGTGAAAGTCGATGCGCACGAAATCGCGACCGCTTCCGTCAGCCATGTCGTGGCGGCCGAGCCGGTCCGCAGCAGCGTGCTCGGTACAGGGACACCGGTGAAGGTCCAGCCGCCTGCAGCGGTGATCAGCCGGCCGGTCGTTGCCGTGAGAACTCCGCCTCCTCCACCGCGTTCAATCGAGCAGCGTCAGGCACAGGCCGGTGGGCACCTGAATCAGCAGGCACTGGTGCGACCTGCGACTCCGGCAAAGCCAGTGAACCAGAATCGGCCAGCGCCAGATTCCCAGGGCTTCCGGCCGTTCACTCCCCCCGGCGCCAATTCGCAAGTCAGAATGATGCCGCAGACGCAACCGCGAACCTTCGAGCAGCAAGGCAGCTCGGAGACTTCCGACCGCAGCGACGATCACAACGGGCAAGTTTGGAATCCCAATCCCCAGACCGGAGCGCGTGATTACGGTCAGCCATCTTCTAATTCCAGCACGCAAGACGCCCATCCTCTGGTTCGGCCGGCGCCTCCAGTGCAACCCCGCAACGACCAACAAGAGCGCCAGCAGGCCCAGAAGTTCAATCAATGGCAGCAACAGCGGCCCGCCAGCTCAACGTCGGCACCAAAGCCTGCGCCAACTCCTCATCCGGCACCGGCGCCCGCGCCCAAATCCGAGCCCTCGAAAAAGTGAGGCTGATTCGCGTCCCACGCTGACTCGGTTCCGCGCAATGTGATAGGGTTCGCTTGAGATGCGCGCGCGGCGACCAGATCGAAAATTCCTGACGCCGGGAGAGTGGCAAGCGCTCCCGGCGTTGCCGTTTCGCATGGCCGCGTTTTCGTGGGAGCGCGACGAATCATGATTGAGCCGAAGCGACCCACCATCAACTGGATGGATATCCTCTGGCTGCTCTTCCTCGCCGGCCTCGCGCTTCTGCCGCCAATTGAGGAGAAGCACAAGCAGGAGATCCTGATCGGATTCGGCGTTCTCCAGTTGGGCGAGGGCTGGCTGCTCGCGCGTATCCCGCGGCGCGGCGCGATTTATCTGGTTCTTCTCAAGACCGCCCTGGCGACACTGCTGGTCGATCACACGGGCGAGATCGCCATCAACAGCTACTACTATCCCATTTACTTTTTGCCCATCCTTACCGCGGCGGAATATTTCGGGCCATGGGGAACGCTGCTGTGGACTTCGCTGGCTTCGGCGGCTTACTGCTCGTACTTGTATGATCCGGCGTTGCGCATGTATGAGATTGGGGCAGAAGACTACGGCCGGTTCGCCATCCGCATCTTGTTCTTCTATCTGGCCGCGATGGTGGTGAACCGTTTCGTCGTCGCCAATCGCCGCCAGACGCAACGCTACCAGGAACTCGCTGAGACGCTGGCGGAAACCAATCGCCAACTGGAGCAGGCCCAGGCCGAGGCCCGCCGCTCCGAACGGCTGGCAGCTCTCGGCCAACTCTCCGCCGGTCTCGCGCATGAGATTCGCAATCCTCTCGGCGTGATTAAGGGTTCGGCGGAGATGTTGACTCAAAAACTCTCGAATTCGAATCCTTTGGCCACCGAACTGGCGGGCTACATCTCGACCGAAACCAACCGTCTCAGCGCGCTAGTGACACGATTCCTGGATTTCGCCCGGCCGCTGCACGCCGATCTCACACCTCAATCGATTACTGAGGTTCTGGATCGCGCCCTCATCCACGTTGCCACGGTATGGAAAGGTGTGCCCGTGCGTGTGGAAAAAGAATACGAGGCCGATCTGCCTCTGGTTGCGCTCGATGAAGGCCTGTGCGAGCAGGCATTCCTCAATATTGTTCAGAATGCCTACGACGCGATGAGCGAACATGGCGGCGTCATCAGGGTGAAAGTCGCGAACTCACGCTCCGACGAGCTCGAAGCACGCGAAGGCGTGCTAGTGCGCATCGCCGACTCCGGTCCCGGCGTTCCTCCGGAATTGCGCGAGCAGATTTTCAATCCCTTCGTCACCACCAAGAAAACCGGCGTGGGGCTTGGACTTTCGATCGTGTCGAAGATCATGGATGGACATCACGGATTCATTCGCATCCGCGACGCCGGCGAGGAAGGCTTGGGACTGACGGGTGCCTGCTTCGTCCTGTTCTTCCCCGCGGCGGGCAAGCCCAGCCTGACCGGAGAACCGGCGCATCTGGTCATTTCGTGAAACGCTTATGACCCATGTCGTGAAAGGGTCGTCAAAAGGACGTCGTCGAAAGATGCGGAGTAAGGAAAGCGGAACATGGCGACAATTCTGATCGTCGAAGATGAAGCGAAAATGCGCCGCTTGCTCGAGCTGAATCTCGGCGAGGACGGTTTCGCGACCGTCTCCGCCGGAGACGCCGAGAGCGGCCTCAAGTTGCTGCGGGAAAATTCTGTCGATCTGGTCGTGACCGATCTCAAACTTCCCGGCATGAACGGCCTCGAATTTCTGCAGGCGATCAAGCGCCAGAATGCAGCCTTACCCGTCGTGGTTATGACCGCCTTTGGCAGCGTGGAAACCGCGGTGGAAGCCATGAAAGCCGGCGCCGCAGACTACGTGCTCAAGCCGTTCTCTCTGGCCGAGATGCGGATGGTGATCCACAAAGAGCTGGACGTCCGCAACCTGCGCGAAGAAAACCGCAATCTGCGCGAAGCGCTGGGCAAGAAATATTCGCATCCGAACATCGTCGCGCGCAGCCCCAAAATGCAGGAAGTTCTTGCCACCGTGGAGCGCGTTGCGCCGACCAACTCCACCGTTCTGCTGGGTGGCGAAAGCGGCGTGGGTAAAGATTTGATCGCGCGCGCCATCCACGAAAAGTCGCGCCGCGCGACCGGACCGTTCTTGAAAATCAACAGCACGGCGATTCCGGAAAATCTGCTGGAAAGTGAACTATTCGGCTTCGAAAAAGGAGCTTTCACCGGCGCCGCCGCCAGCAAGCCCGGCAAGTTCGAACTTGCCGACAAAGGAACTCTCTTTCTCGATGAAATCGGCGATGTCCCTCCGGCCACACAAGTGAAGCTGCTGCGCGTTTTGCAGGAGCGCGAGTTCGAGCGTCTCGGTGGAACCAAGACGATTAAAGTCGATGTGCGCCTGATCGCCGCCACGAATCGCGACTTGCGCGAGGCTCTGGAGCAGGGAACATTCCGTGAAGATTTGTATTACCGGCTCAACGTTGTGCCCATCGACATTGCTCCGCTACGCGAACGCAGAGAAGACATTCCTGATCTCGTGAATCTCTTCGTCACGCGCTTTGCCACCGACTCGGGCAAGATGATCGAAGGCATTGCGCCGGAAGCCATGCAGATTCTGGTGAACTATCACTGGCCGGGAAATGTGCGCGAGTTGCAGAACATTATTGAACGCGCTTGCGCGCTGGCCAAAGGCCCCCTGCTGCAACCGGCCGATATCCATCTCGACACCCGCCCGGCGAAGGCTGGAAACGGAGGCGGCGGATTCCTTCCCGAAGGCATGACGCTCGAACAGTGGGAAGACGAAATGGTGCAAGAAGCCCTGCGCCGCGCCAATGGAAACAAGAGTCAGGCCGCACGTCTGCTGGGATTGTCGCGCAATGCGCTGCGTTACCGGCTCTCGAAGATCGGGATCGCAGATGAAGAGAAGGAGCCTTAGCAGTGTGCATTGCAGTTCGATGCAATGTCACTAGAGGTCTCAGTACGCTGATAGAGGAAAGTAAGAAGCGAATTCTTGAGGATGCCGGCTATGCGTATAGCTTTGATAGGCTTAGCTACATAAACCGTGGTGCGCGAAAGGTGTTTAGCATCGAATTCGTGCAGGATCATAGCGAAGCCGTGCTCCAGGCTCGAATCAGCGAACCCACGCCAGCCAGTGAATGGAAGTTTTACTTCAACTTAGATCCCTCCGAGAGCGTAAAACGGGAATTCCTCCGCAGCATCGCGCGATGACCGAACGAATCGTTGAGGATAGGCTTCGGGAGGATGTACTTTACCCTCTTGCCTGACGCTCGACGGGTTCTAGAAGAGCTTGAAGCTGAAGTTCGGTATTGCCTCCTGCCGCTGCTGAATAAGCTGGATAGGCACGAAAAGATCGCAGTCACTTGGCGGATTAAAGAGTGTGAGAGCGCATTGGGAGCGCTGCAAAGGAGGCAGGAGGGCGCGATTTTTGACCCTGATCGGACCGAAAGATACTCGCTTAAGACCCTAAACGATCTTGCTGGTGTCCGCGTCTTGGCCTTTCCACGAAGCCGTTGGCTCGAAGCCGACCGCGTTCTGCGTCAGCATCCACGATTTGGCACTTGGATCTCCGACCCCGTCCGCCCTATGCAGAATGACATAGAAGCGGAGCCGTTAGCATTCAAGTACTACGGTTACTGCTCTCGAAGCGATGTGGTGCGCTCCGAGCTTCAAATTGCTCCGATGTTGGTAGGGCTGTTCTGGGAGGTTGAACACTCGGCGATCTACAAACCGTCGCCGCGGTTCAAAGGTGTTCTGGCCGGAATGGGTGAACGAACGATCAAAGTCTATGAAGTTTTGAAGGATTTCGAGTCGGAGTTCGAACGACTGATTCGGCTTGATCCCCTCAAGAGAAAGAAGAGAAAGAAGAAATGAGGAAGAAACGCTGTCCTCCCGGACGCCGTCCTTCACACAGCCGAGTGGCGATCAACCACTTGGGCGGTTCGAATCCCTCGCCCACCTAACCCCCGGCATATTGCTCTTGACAAAGCCGGCCTGAAAGCTACCTCCGTATTGAAGGACAGCGTTCAGTACCAAGTTCACCACGCAGGCCCCGACTGACTACCGGGGCTTTCGTGTTTTGCAAACCATCGGGCACCAAAGACGGAATTACGTCGAGACTTGACAAGTTCTCGACTGCTGAGCGCTAATCACCATCGTCTTGTCCATTGGCTTTCGCATATAATGGCGCTCGCCGATGGCTCTCACCTCTGGCACGAAGCTCGGGCCGTACGAAATTCAATCGCCACTGGGCGTGGGCGGCATGGGCGAAGTCTATCGCGCGCGCGACACGCGTCTTGACCGGACCGTTGCCATCAAGATTCTGCCCGGCCATCTTTCCGAGAATCCTGAATTCAAACAGCGCTTCGAGCGTGAGGCGCGTACCGTTTCTTCGCTGAATCATTCGCACGTTTGCCAGCTTTTCGACGTGGGTCGGCAGGATGGCACCAACTTTCTCGTCATGGAGTTTCTGGATGGAGAAACTCTGGCCGAGCGCTTGGGGCGCGGGGCGATGCCATTGAGCGAGTTGTTGAAGATCGGAATCGACGTGGCCGATGCGCTGGCTGTGGCGCACGGGGCGGGCATTGTGCATCGCGACCTGAAGCCGGGAAACATCATGCTGACGAAGTCTGGCGCGAAGCTGATGGATTTTGGCCTGGCAAAACCGGCGTTCGCCGGTCCATCAGGCTCGGCGTCGGCGCCGCTGCTCTCGGCAGCGCGGACTATGAGTGGGCCGAGTCCGGCGAGTCCGCTGACCACTGCCGGAAGCATTGTTGGCACCATCCAGTACATGTCTCCCGAGCAAATTGAAGGTCGCGAAGCCGACGCAGCGTCGGACATTTTTGCGTTCGGCGCGGTGATCTACGAAATGGCCACGGGAAGGCGCGCGTTTGAGGGCAAGAGCCAGATTACGGTGGCGTCGGCGATTCTGGAGAAGAATCCCGAGCCGATCAGCACGGTCAAACCGCTGGCTCCGGTTGCTCTTGATCAACTGGTAGCAACTTGCCTGGCGAAAGAGCGCGCCGAAAGGTTCCAGTCCGCGCACGATCTCGCGCTGCAATTAAAGGCCATCGCGCACGCTCCGCCGGCTCCAACCGCGACCGCGGGTGAAACGCCGCGCACAATGCGCTCATGGCTTTCGCCTGCGGTCGGCGCCGCTTTGCTCGTCGCTGCGGCAATTCTTTTTTACTTCTCGCAGCGCGGCGGTGCTCCCGCGCTTTCCGTGCGCGCTTACATTCCTCCGCCGCCCGGCACGGCGTTTCGCCCGACCGGATTTGATGCCGGACCGGTCGCGGTTTCTCCCGACGGCAAGATTCTGGCATTCTCAGCCGTTGACGAGAAAGGAATCACCAATCTTTGGGTGCGCGCGCTCGATGCGGCACAGGCGACCATGTTGCAAGGCACGGAGGATGCGACTTACCCGTTCTGGTCGCCCGACAGCAAATATTTGGGATTTGTTGCCGATCGCAAGCTAAAAAAGATCGCCGTGACCGGGGGCGAGGCGCAAACTCTCGCGGACCACGCTGCGGGCCGCGGCGATTGGAGCGCTAGTGGAACGATTCTATTTGTGAATGAGCACGGAATTGCCATCGAACAGGTCAGCGCCACAGGAGGAGACAGCTCGACCGCGCTGACCCATGGCAGCGATGAGTATGGGGTCAACTCGGCATGGTTCCTGCCTGACGGCAAGCACTTTCTCTATACCGGTTACCGTGTGAACGCGCCCAGCCGAATCAAGGTCGGCACATTGGGCAAGCCCGACAGCAACGTGGTGATCACAGAAGGTGCTGCGCCGAAATTTTCGTCGGGGCATCTGGTGTTCGTCCGCGGTGGGAAAATTCTGGCACAGCCGATCAATCCGGATACATTCAAACTTTCCGGCGATTCGCAGGTGCTGGGCGAAGCCCTCTTGTTTTCTGTCTCTTCCACCGGAGTGCTGGCCTACCACGAGAGTTCGGCAAATTCCGAGCTGAAGGTCTTCGATCGCAGCGGAAACGTCGTCGCCACTCCGGGTCCGCTTGCCAGTTATCACTCGCCGCGGTTCTCTCCCGATGGCAAGTCGATCTCTGTCGATCTTCGCGACCCGAAGACGGGAAAAGATGACGTCTGGATCTATCCGGTTGCAGGCGGACAGCCGACGCGAATCACCTTCGGCCCGGATGATTATCGAGCCACATGGTCCCCGGACGGGAAGGAGATCGCCTATGCCGTTCACGATGGCAACAAATTCTCGATTCACAAGCGCCCGCTGGATGGCAGCAAGCCCGATGAAACGCTATACGAAACAGCGGACTTTCTCTACGCGACTGTGCAAGACTGGGCGCCACACGGGAAGTATCTTTCGCTGGATCTGCTAAATAACGACAGAGTCTACAAAAACTGGATCCTTCCGCTGGATGGAAAACGCGAGCCGTTCCTGTCCGCTCCCACAACCACGACCGACGCCAGCCAATACGACGGACATTTTTCTCCCGACGGTCGCTGGCTGTCTTATTTTTCCTACGAATCGGGGCGTCCGGAAGTCTACGTGGTGCCGTTCCAGTCGAATGGCGGGAAGTATCAGGCATCGACCAATGGAGGCTGGGTTTCACGCTTCGCCGGTAACGAATTCTTTTTCGTTACCATGGGCGACCGGTTGATGGCGGCACGAGTTGTGACCCAGCCGAATTTTCACTTGGAGGACTTACATCCGTTGTTTCAGCTGGACTTGCCCAATTTCTCCGACCCCATCTTCGACGTGACACGCGATGGCCAGCGATTCGTCGTACTCACGGCAGACCGCGCGAAGACTTCTTCGATCACGCTGGTCACCAATTGGCCGGCTTTGCAAAAGTAAAAACCGCTGTAGCCAGTCGACGGCCGGCGCATATTCCTGAAATCAAACACCACATGCATTTCCCGCCGCCAGCTAAAGTGCTATCCTTCCGCGCATGAATAACGACAACGACAAGGACGAAGATAACGACAACCGATCCGTGACCAATGTCGGCGGAACTCCGGGCGGTCTGGGGACGTTTTTGCTCGGCTTCGCCATGGCCTGCATCGGCGGATTTCTCCTCACGCATCAAGTCACCGTGGTTGGATCGTACTGGAGTTTTTGGGGCGGGAGCAGTTTCGGTGTCACACTGCTGCCCATGCTGATCGGCGTGGCGATTCTGTTCTGGAACGGCAAAAGCGTGATCGGATGGCTGGTGACGGTGGCCGGTGCGCTCTTCATTTTCGCCGGCATCATTGCCAACATGCACATCTATTTTCAGCCCACCAGCCTGTTCAACACGATTGTGATGCTGATCTTGCTCGTGGGCGGGTTGGCGTTGATCGCCCGGTCGCTACGCCCGTACGGGAAAAAGCAGGAACAATGAGCTCAAGTGGTGCAGACGACATGGCCACGATTTCGGAACGGGAAGGAAAAACAATTACCAAAGGCCCTGCGATCAGTCCGAGCGGCCTGGGTGCTCCATCCTTCGCGTTCTTTGCGAAGGGTGGGAAAGTGGATTGCATGCAACGTCGATCCTGATTCGTTAAATCGTATTGTATCGGCAAGATTGCACCCGCCCTTGCAACGAACGCAAGGACGGGGCACCCACAGTTTCGGAAGCATGAGCCAAAAAACAGACTGCGAAAAGGATGTCCACCGTTCTCCTTCCTCCCATGCAACCACTGGCTGAAAACCACCACCTCTGGCCGAGAGCGGCCAAACAGAGTCGAGTCCGAGCCTGGACAGCGGTGGAAAAGTCTGACTCCAGCTGAAAATAAACGACTTTTACGGGCGCGATCCGGAGCGGTCTGGCACTGCAGTTGCCACTCCTACCAACAGCGAGATTCCTGCCCAGATCTTGGGTTTATATGGTTAGCGGGCAAATCTCCCACGGTGTCCTTATGAAAATCAGGGATTTTGCAGGCGCGGCAATCATGAACTTGGCCCTGGCGGGCGCGTTCTGCGTCGCTGCTCTCGCGCAGACGACCAATCCTGGCCCCGGACCTTCGGAGCAGCCCAATGCTCCTCTCGAGACGGGCGCACCCCATCCGCAAGAGCAGGATATCCCCCCTGGCGCGCAGGCACCTGCGCAACCTTCGGACCAACCACCTGCTGGCAGTCAGCCCAACGATTCTCAGCCCAGTGAAGCTCAGCCCGGCGGGCCCAGCGGTGAAGCTCCCGCGAAAACGGACCAGGGTGTCGGACGCATCAGCCTGATTCACGGCGATGTTTCCACCCAGCGCGGCGACTCCGGCGATTGGTCGGCAGCGGTGCTCAATCAGCCGGTCATGGGTGGGGACAAGATTTCGACCGGCGATGGTGGCCGCATGGAGTTGCAGCTCGACTTCGCCAATACCTTCCGCCTTGGACCGAACTCGAAAGCCAACATCGCCAACTTCACTCTCAAAAACATTCAAATTCAACTCGGCCAAGGCATCGCGAATTACACCGTGCTGAAAAACAGCGACGCCGAGCCTGAGATCGATACTCCGAACGTAGCCGTCCATCCCGCACATCGTGATGGCGTTTTTCGTATCGAAGTCCGGCCGGACGGCGACACGATCGTGATCGTGCGCAAAGGTGACGCACAGATCGCCACTCCGCAGGGCAGCGCCGAAGTGAAGACCGGCGAGATGGCGACCATCCGCGGCGACAGCAACGAAGCGCAATACAAGATCTCGGCAGCGCCCGATCGCGACGACTGGGATCAGTGGAACATCGACCGCGATCGCATGATCCAGAACGCTCAGTCGTGGGGCCATACCAATCGTTACTACACCGGATCGCAGGACCTCGATGCCTACGGCCAATGGCGCAACGTTCCGGACTACGGCGATGTCTGGGTCCCGAACGAGCCGCAAGGCTGGGCCCCGTATCGCGATGGCAACTGGACCTACGAGCCCTACTACGGCTGGACTTGGGTGGGTTACGAGCCTTGGGGATGGGCGCCGTATCACTACGGCCGCTGGCTCTGGTGGAATAACGCATGGGCGTGGTGGCCGGGACCGGTGTGGGGTGCGTACCGTCCGTTCTGGGCGCCGGCCTACGTGTCGTTTTGGGGATGGGGCGCAGGCTTTGGTTTCGGGTTTGGCTGGGGCGGTTGGGGTGGATTCGGCTGGCTGCCGCTTGGCCCCGGTGACTGGTTCCATCCGTGGTGGGGTGGATATGCTGGCCGCTTCGGCTGGGTTGGATGGCATGGCGCCTGGGGTGGATGGGGCGGCCGCTGGGGCGGATTCGCTCCGCTGCACGCGGGTACCCGTTTCTCGAACGTCGCCAACATCCGTGATGCCCATATTGGCGGGGCTCTCTCAACGGTTGGCGCCGGACGCTTCGGCGCAGGCCGCGTAAGTGCAATGGCCGCAACTCACGCGCAAATTGGCGGAGCGCGCATGATGGCGGGAAATCTTCCGGTAGTTCCCTCGCGTGCGAGTTTGTCGGCGAGCGGACGTGCGGCTGCGCCCTCCACGATGCGTGGCGGCGGTGCGGAGCATTTCTTCGGATCGCATAACACTGGAGCGCGGCAGTCGTTCGGGCAGGAAACCGCTCATCTGCAGCAGACCATGGCGCAGAATCACGTCAGCGGATTCACCGCGGGCGGGCGCGGAGAAACAGAATCCGCCTCACGCGGAAGCATGGGTTCCAGAACCATGGGTTCCGGCGGGGCGGGAAAGCCGAGCGCTGGCACAGCGGCTGAGGGCAGGGAAGGCGGAAACGGCTTTAACGGGAGCAGAGGAAATTCGTCCTCCAGCGCGCGGGCCTTTACGGCGCCGAACAACAGCAACACGCGCTCCTCGAACGCGATGAACCCCGATCGTGGCAATACGAACAGCAATAGCTTCGGCAATCGCGGCAACGAATCGGAACGCGGAACAAGCGAGACGGCCAGCCGCGACGGATTCCACTCCTTCGGTTCGTCGTCGAATGAAGCGGCGAAAGGTGCCTCGTCGTATGGAGAGCGCGGGGGCAGCGGCAGTTACTGGAACCGCACGGCGCCCGCTTCATCCGAATCTCGTTCGTCGGAATCCCGTGCGACGGAGTCGCGTGGCTCGTCTTTTGATTCCAGATCCGGCGAATCGAGATCCAGCGAATCAAGGTCCGGCTCGGCTGGCAGTTCGCGCTCGTATTCCGACGGTTTCGGCCGCGGATCATCTCCGGCCGAATCCTCCCGCGGCGGATCTTCTTATGGCGGATCCTCTCGTCCGCAGCTCGATATGCGGCAGCCGATCGCGCGCTCTCCCTATGGCGCGTCGCGTGGCGGCTACGGGAACTACGGCGGCTATCGCGCCCCGAGCTACGGATCGCAGGGGTCGCGAGGCTATAGCGCTCCAAGTTTCGGAGGGGGTCATAACGCACCCAGCGGTGGCGGACACTCTTCCGGCGGACATTCTTTCGGAGGGGGTGGGCATTCCGGCGGAGGTCACTCAGGCGGTGGCCACTCTGGAGGCGGACATTCAGGCGGCGGCCACGGCGGCCATCGCTAATCGGTTGTGTAGGGACAGCCGTCGGTGTTGAGCCTGCCCTGAGCAAGCGGCGCGCGTCGAAGGAGCTGTCCGGTCGAGCGCCACTCGACGGCTTGACGTTGTAAAACGATGGTAAGACCAAGTGAAGGTCAGAGGCGAAAAGGGCGTGCTTGCGGGCACGCCCTTTTTATTGTGTGCCGAGCATGTTCGACAGCTAGAGGGGGAAAGTCCCTTTGACAACCTGATGGAGGTGAAGTCATAGCGAAGCGCAAGGGTGAAATAACACTCGCTGTGAGGCGAGGCCTGAAAGAAGCGCGGAGCAAAGATGCGAGCCGATGAACAAGAACCGGATATGAGGCCTACGGTGACGGGCGAAGAGGCAATTGACGACGAAGCCCATATCCATCAAGTCCACTGGTG
>JASHOT010000411.1 GCA_030040965.1 Candidatus Sulfotelmatobacter sp.
CACCAGCACTGCCATCAGTTCGCCAAACGTCAGGCCACGTCGTGTCGGCTCGTATCGTCTCGCGGCCAGGCTCAGAATATTCAGCGTGGCGAATCCAAACACCACTGCCCACAGGATGTTGTACAGGTCCTGGCGCACTGGCGCGCGGTAAGCCAGCGTGGCAGCGATGGCGAACCATGCCATCACATACGCCCGCATGACCGGATACACCTTTAGCGCAAACTGCGTCGTGTGCGAGACACGCGACATGATCGACATTGCAGGAAGCAACGTCATGATTCCGCCCGGCGATCCCGGCCCACCCGTCCCAGACAAACATCAGCACAGGCCTGACCGAAAATTGGATATTACATGGTTTAGCCGCGCAGGTCACGGCTTCCGATAGGCTCGCCGCCAAACTGATCACGACACGCTTCCTAAGCTTCGCTATCATGAACTGCATCGCAACTTCGTTGCGTGACACACTCTGTTTGACAAAAGGGATTGCACGCCATGTTCGACTCGACACGGTTTTTTCTATTTTTGACAGCGGCTTTGCTGCTGGCGATCGCTCCCGGTCCGGGCATGCTTTATGTGCTGGCACGCAGCCTCGCAGGCGGAAAGCGTGAAGGCGTTCTCTCTGCCATCGGGACATTCCTTGGCGGCATGGTGCATGTGATCGCAGCCGCGCTGGGCATCTCAATCATTCTGGCCAAGTCTGCCGCCGCATTTGCCATCGTGAAATATGCCGGCGCGGCTTACTTGTGTCTGCTGGGCGTGCGCATGATTATCGATGCACAGAGGGACGCACACAGGAAAGACGCGCCGAGCGAAGGCCCTGTAGGTGATGCCAACCCAAGCACTCCCGCGCTCGATGCCATGCGGCCACAACGAAATCCGTTATGGCAGGGCGTGTTGACCGAAGTGCTCAATCCGAAGACCGCTTTATTCTTCCTCTCGTTCATTCCTCAGTTCGTCGATCGCACGAGCGGGTTGGTATTTTTCCAGTTCGTCACGCTGGGGACAATTTCTGTGATGATGAACACGACCGCAGACCTGATCGTGATTGCGCTGGCGGGGCCGCTGGGAGAAAAAATTCGCTCGTCGATCACGTTTCGCCGCCGGCAACGCACGGTGACTGGCGCGATCATGATTGGTTTGGGGACTTATCTCGCCACGAGCGAAAGTAAGTAACCCGTCGCTTGCAGTTAAGAAAAGCAGGTTCCTCGCGGCGCTCGGAATGACACGGGAAAACCTAGAGCTCCAGGATCTGATGATCGTGGCAGTCGCTGTGAACGCAATCGTAGATCTGGTGAAGAATTTCGCGTCCATACCGCGCCACGTAGTAGATTCCGCCGATGGCGCGCTCCTGCAAGCCTTTTTCAGGATAGAGCATCTGGCTAAGAATATCCGCGTGCCGACTGACCAGAGCGCCCTTTTGCGCTTCGGCGCGCGCGGCCTGCGAATAAAGCTTCTCGAGTTGGTGCTGGATTTTTGAAGTGGCAGTTTCTGCCGCGTCGACCAGCGTGCGGTCGAGCGTGGTCAGCTTTTCTTTGATCCCGGCCAGATGTGAGTCGAATGATTTCCTTGCCGATTCGAATGCCGCCTGCAGATCTTCGGGCACATTCTTCGCCGCGATTTTGTGCCGGAATGGTTCGTAGCCGGAAAATACATCGGTGATTGAGACGCCATGTTTTTCAAGCAGGCGCTGAATTTTGGGCTCAACCATGGTCGCGGAAAACCGCGGGACGATTGGAGTCACGCGGCCCAGCAGGAGTTCATAAACCGCGCCGGCTTGGGCGAAATATGCCGTCTCGGATGCTCCTCCCGTATAGGCAAGCGTGGGCAGCAGATAATCTTCGACGATGGGGCGCAACAGAACGTTGGGGCTGAACTGTTCGGGCGTAGCTTCGATGCGCTGGAGCAGTTCCCGTTGCGAGATCTTCTGAGCGCTTACGCCGCTGCCGATCTGGAACTCCTCTTCCCCGTAATGGTAGGGACGTTGATGGATCGCAATACGCGCGCCGTCGTGCAGGGTAAAAAGCAATACCGACGACTCATCGACCTTGACCTGCTGATGATAGCCAGCGCCTTCCAGTTCGATACCGCGGATGCCAAGGTCTGAGGATATCGATATGGCCTTTTCAACTGCGGCGCGATAAATCGGCTCGGCAATGCGGTGCAGTTCCGCATCGGACGCATCAAGAACGATGACTCCCCAATCGGCAAAAAGTTTGGAATAGAGACGCGCAAAAGCTGTGCCCAGAGTTTCACCCGGTTTGTAGGTTTCACGCAGAAGCGCGGTGGCTTCGCTGGCACCAAGCAACGCTGCGGCCTGCTCAATCACTGGAAGAATTTCCTCACCCAGCTGAACCGCGCTGACCGGCGCGCCGGGCGATGCGTGGCTTGGAGTGGTCAGGGTTTCGAGCGCGCCCTCCGGACCGGGTAGCGAAACGTGATTCACTTCGGCGAGATCGTGATCGTAGGTGGCGAGCCAGAAAATCGGCACGGCGTCGACGCCTGCCGCGGTCGCTTCTGCGGCCAGTTTGACCGCGGTCAGGGCTTTGTAGATGGAAAACATCGGCCCGCCGAACAGGCCGACCTGCTGGCCGGTCAGGACAGCCGCCGCCCCGTTGCGCAGACGATCGAGATTGGCCAGCGTTTTTGCCGAGGCGTTCCAGGATTTATTTTGACGTTCAAGGATGGCGGCGACGCGTTCGCGGCGAGAAGAATCGTGGGAAATGCGCTGGGCTTCGTCCTTCATCCACTCGGAAAAATGAGGCGACCTGGGATAAAACTTCTGAACTTCGGGTGTGTAGGCCAGAAAGTCGGTGAAAAGCCGCGTGCTATGAGGGATTTGAGAGAATGGAAGACAGTGCGCCTTCACTGACAAAGCTCCTCACACCTTGGTGTCTCTCTTCGTTTCGCGGCCGAGAGTTGCGCCCAACGGTTCATGAATGTTTGACGAGTGAACTGGTCGAAGGTCTCAGGAAGCGTGGCCGTCGTACTACAGATGCCTGAAATACCGGCAAGATGCAAGATAATGATTGGATGCCCCAAGAAGAAACTTCAATAAGGCCTGGTCCGATCGAGATCTCCATGCCGGTAACACTCGAGGGCAGGGTGGTTCGGCTAGAGCCGATTCGTCGCGAGCACGCCGATCTGCTATGGGAGATCGCAAAGCATGATGTGGACGACATTTTCCGCTGGATTCCCTATCCCATGCAGACGCGAGACGACTTCCGCCGGGCGATCGACAAGATCCTTGACGAGCAGGAGCGCGGCGAGTCGGTGGCGTTTGCCACGGCATTGCGGAGTTCAGGGCAGGCGATTGGCAGCACGCGCTTTATGAACATCGATCGCGCGAACCGGCGAGTGGAGATCGGATCGACGTGGATCGCGAAGCCCTGGCAACGAACGGCGATGAATACCGAAGCCAAGTACTTGATGCTTCGGCATGCGTTTGAAGTGTGGAAGTGTTTTCGCGTTGAACTGAAGACCGATGCGTTGAACGAGAGATCGCGGAATGCGATCCTTCGGATTGGAGCAAAAGAAGAGGGTACACTGCGCAGGCATGTGGTTACGTGGACGGGGCGAGTCCGCGACAGCGTTTATTTCAGCATTCTGGACTCGGAGTGGTCCGACGTGAAGATGAAGCTGGAGGAGCGGTTAGCGTGTTAGGGAGTAGACAGGCTCGACCGTCGACGAGGCCTCGATCGCTGCAACTGAGAGCCTATGGATCAGAGCGTTTAGCCAAGTCAAGATGGTTGTGTTCTGCCGTGGGTTTCTCGAACTCACGTTTGAGCTTCTGGTATTCCTCGATCAGTTCATCATGCCTTCGTTTTAGTACCCGACTCTCGGCGAGAAGCTTCTGCATCTGGATGAGAATTCTTTCTGCACCGGGATCATCTTGCTTCATGGCCGATCAGTCCTCGCTGGAGATTGATTTGTTTACGATGCCAAATGTGCTAGCGAGGGCTGTAAATTTGTTATTCGCAGAAAACTCTGACTTTCACCTTCGTGGTCGCGTCTTTCTGATCGACATCCACCGTCAAATCGCTGAGTTGTTCGACTAAATCCTCCAGATTTTCCGGTTTGATCTGGCTCAAATCGATAGGGATGCCGTGCTCGTGCATGGCGTTGTTGGCCTGGCGCAGCGCCGACGCAGGAATCAAACCGGCGAGCCGCACGCCCGCGCGTAGCAATTGCATGGGCACGCGAACGTTCACTTTGGTGGGACCATCGTGCGCGCCTTCGTCTTCGGAATCGACCTGCACACGAAGATATTTGGGCCGATTCTTCGCCTCCGGCTCGCCCGCTGAAACCGGTGGGGTTGCGGTGGATTGTTCGCAGGCTGAAATCAGGCGTTCGGCCTCGTCGGCGGTGATTTTATTTTCCGCCAGCATTTGAAGAATTTGTCGGCGATGTTCGGACATGATTCGTTTCCTTCAGCGGCTAAAGCCGCGGTTCGTTTTCCCTTGATCTCGGCGCGGCTTGAAGCCGCGCCCTTTCAAAGCACCAAGCGACCATCACAGGATGTGAAACGACATTCCTGCGCTGCGATGCTCGACTTCGAACTGGGTGTCGTTCAGCGCCCAGACGATCTGCCATAAAACCGCGGCTCCGCGGAATGGATTCACCCGGCATATGAGACACGCAATAAAAATAAAGGGCGTCAGCACCACCGCGATCGGCAACAGAAGGAGCCAGACCAGCAACAGCGGGATCCAGACGCGGAAGGTGCGGCTCTCCCGGTTGCGCAAACTGACGACCGCTACGAAGGGGATCATGGCAATGCCTCCATCTCGCGAATTGCATCCTCCGCAGTGATCTCGCCCTGCTGCAGTCGATTGAGGATTTCGGCTCGGGAAGGTGTTGGATTGGTCTCGACAAAGTCCAGACTGTCGGCAATGCGGGTGAGACGAGCCTTGATGGTCGGATAGCTGACGCCGAAGACGCGCTCCATCTCTTTGATCGAGCCATGTGACTTGATGAAGGCCGTAACGAAGATCTGGTCATCCATGGCGAGTCGGGCCAGCTGAGGCAGATCAAACTGTCCTTCAATGGCAACGCCTTTATCGGCCAGGCGGACGCGCTCGACCACGATGGGACAGCCTTGGGTGAGCTGGGTGAGCTCCTGCCAGTCCTTTGAAATATTAATTCCATCTGCCATATTGATTAATTATATTAATCATAAATTTCATTTTGTCAACATTAATTGGCGAAATTGTTCCAGAAATTGCTGCAAACATCTTTCGGATCTTTGCAATCGGATTAACCGATGTCCTTGCAATGAGTAAGAGGAGAATTGCACTCGCGGATCTGGGGGCGCCCCGGAAGGCATCTAATAGGTTGACTTCCATACTGGGTCAACCTAGTCTGGGAGTGGGCCTACGGGCTCTTTCGTTCTTTGAGGGCCAATCCCACCAGTGGGGGCGTCACGGTTTCGACGGGGATGCTTGCGGCCAAGAGGCATGCCGGGGTGCACACACCCGTAATCGCGTGCAAAATGATAATTGCCAATCAACAGATGGCATACGCAGCCTAATTAGTTAGGCAGCCGTCCCCGGAGGCTTTGCTCGCGGGCCTCCGAAGGACGTCGCACAGCGAGCTGCTCTTCTCGTCCACGTCTGGGATGAGAGGTTAAGACCACAGGCTAGCGGAACGCGTTTCTTGTCCGTTCTGAGCGCGGGCCGCGAACGTCCTGGGTAGGGTGGAAACGCCTAATGCCTGGGGCAGGAACAGGACTAAGCATGTAGCTATCTTGACCAGTAACATTTTCGGACGCGGGTTCGACTCCCGCCGCCTCCACCATGTCTTGTATTATCAATAGATTACACACACGCAAATTTTTCAACAAGCTGTACCCTCAATCCATCGCGATTTTTCGGACGTGGGTTCCTTATGCAGGATACATATCGCTCTAAACCGTCGACAGAAACCGGCCGACGCGGCGATCATCATCGACTGACTTCTTGATGGCCCGGAGAAAGGTCGGGAAGTCGCTGTACTTCGTCAATGGTCGTTCGATCGTTCGATCGAGCGCGCGCATTAACCCAGTTGGATCGCTGCGTGCCACGGCCAGCACCGTGTCGTCGTCCATGGTGATGAATTCGCGACTGCCCGCGACCAAATCGCGGACCAGTCTGGTCTTGCCGCACTGACGAGGCCCCGTAACCGTAACAACCGGCGTGTCCTTAAGCGCCAGTTCGGCAGAAAAGGGGGAAAGAGCGCGTGATCGGTATGGTCCCTGCCGGGTGGAAGCTTCCTCCAATTCGGATTAAGGTTGCGTCTATTTCGGATTATGGACTCGTCTGATCCAGAACCGAACCTGGAAAGCGCCGGGACTCTCGGCTCGTGGAGGGGCGTCCCTGCCTGGGCGTAGCGCTGAACGAATTCCGGGAAGATAGCGGCAAGCTAGCTCCCGCGGTCGCCTTAGTCTTTGTCGACCTTGCCTAGCTTCTTCGGATTCATCGCCAGCCCGCATGCGCACTGCGCATCGATCAACCGAAGCCTCCCGATCGCGCTGCGCGGCCTTGCACACTATCGAACAGGCGCCTGGCGAGGCCCGACAGATGCTTGGGTCTTCCACGTCATTTAATCTGCCATCAATA
>JASHOT010000412.1 GCA_030040965.1 Candidatus Sulfotelmatobacter sp.
ATTCAACGATGTCACATCGCCGTGAGCGTCGTAGGTTCCCGTGACATGGGCAACTGCTTTCCCCATCGAGATATCGCAATCCGTGATTTCGCCCGTCTGTTTGGCCAGATCGTGCACCACGGTGTAGGCTACCTGCACCTGACGTCCTGCGGGAGATCCCTTCTGAACGACCTGTAAATTCGCCACTTTCAACGTACCGTTGGTTTTTGCCTGATGCCCATCGGAACTTACAGTTCCGAAAAAATCGGCGACGCCGGAAATTCCCGATGCCGGATCGATGAAGCCGGATTGCGCCAGATTCATCTGCTTCACCGTCACTTTCGCGTCGAGCGGAGTCATTTGGGCATTTCCCGCGTTGACCGGGCCGGCTTTGCCGTCGAGATCGAGTTTGCCGCCCGCCGGCAAATCGGCGCTCATCTTGAACGGAAAAGACGAAGTGAAAGAAAAGTTTGTTACTTCGATATCTACTTTATCGTACACACGAGGCTTCTCTGACGACCCTACACGCGACACCGTCAGGCTTCCGTCTTTCACGTTTAACTTCGCCACCGAAAGATTGGGATTGGTCGGTGCGGAGCCAGTGGCAGTCTGAGACGGCGCAGGCTTTGCCTCCGTTGCTGACTGGGGTGACGGAGACGATGCGGAGTTCGGTGCACCCAGGCTCGAGAAATTCCATTTTATCCCGTCCTGCGATTTCACCAGATCAATTTGTGGCTGGTTCAGCGTCAGGTCGGTTACGTTCAGCGTCTTGGAAAAAATCAGCGGAATCAGTTCAACCCCAACCTTCAGCGATTTTGCCTGTACAAACGGAGTGTTGCTGAAGGCCGGATCGTCGGCGATGGAGATGTTGTCGGCAGCCACGGCGCCGGAAAACAGTGAGAGCGAAAGATTGCCGACTGTCACCTGCCGTCCTAAAGCCGTGGTAAGTTCCGACTCCAGCTTCGGACGGAACGTGTTGGCGTTGACGAACAGGGGAATTGCAATCAGGACGATAATCAGAATGGCGATGACGATGGCGACGATTTTCAGGGTGCGGTTCATGAGTTGTACCTCCCGGGAAGCTGGCGAAACGTTATGGTTGCTGAGGATGAAAGAGGCCGGAAGGTCACCGCGAGATCAGGGATTTTCCTGCAGAAGTTCGGGTGATGGCACGGTTCCATTCTCCACTTGCTTTTGGCGCTCGGCACGGTGCTCGTTGTCGATTTGTACGGCGGTTTCCAGTTCTTTTTTGCCTTCCTCTTTGCGCCCCATGTGAACCAGAATCTGGCCGCGCAGGTAATGGATGTCGGTGCGGTTTGGGTCGAGTTTGGCGGCCGCGTCAATCTCGGCGAGGGCCTGCGGATATTTTTCTGCCCGCTGATAAATTTTCGCGAGACCCAGATGCGGATTGAGCAGGCGCGGATCGCGCCGCAGAGCCTCGCGATAACTCTTCCCGGCGTTGGCGTCCCGCTGCATGAGGACGTAAACATCGCCGAGTTCGTCGTAGTTGAGCGCCAAATCGGGCTCGACGGCGGCGTCTTTTAGAAATTCGTCGCGAGCATTTTCGAAATCCTGCTTCTTCAAATAGGTCAGCCCGAGGTTGAAGTGCACAAAGGGCAGCTTGGGATCCGCCTGAGCCGCGGCTTTGAATTCCTCGAGTGCCATGTCGTATTGCTCGAGATTGAGATGATATTTCCCGACAAAAAGTCGATATTCCGGTGATCCGTTGCCTAGCCGAATCAGCTGCGACGTAGCTTGTTCGTCGAGTTCCTTTTGGCCCGCCCGATGCGCCGCGTTCGACAGCACATACAAATACGCCAACTGGCTGGATTCCTGCGGCCAGAGCGGCGCAAGCGTCGTAGCCGCGTCGGCCCATCGCTCCGCGAAAAAATAACAAAGTCCAAGCAAGTAGCGCGGTTGCAGGGCGTCCGGCTGGTCGTGGACCACGGACTCGAATGGAGGAATAGCTTTGAGAAATTCGTTCTGGCGATAATACGCAAGCCCGATGTTAAGCCGTATGCCCGCGACCTGAGGCATCATCTGCTCGGCTTTGTTGAGGGTTTCGAGGGCTTTGGTCCACTGTTTGCGGCGCATGTGGACGACGCCGAGATTGGCATAGGCGGCGCCGGAACCGGGATCACTCGCCAGCACCCGGCGGAAATCGTGCTCAGCCTCATCGAGGCGGCCGTGCGCGAGCGCATCCTGACCCTGCTGAAAAAGCTGCGCGGGGCTCGGGGAATCCGCTTCAGGCGAAGGTTTTGCCGCGCTTGAATGCCCTATCGCCGCCGCGCTGGAAGAGCTTTGCGCACGCAGATTTGCGCACGCCGTGCTCGAAGCCAGAAGCAAAACTGCGCATCGCCAGATGATTCGCGCGCTTGACACTCGTTGTACTCTCTTGCTGTAGTGTCCGCCAGTGTTCGCTCGAAATTCAAGCGTTCACGTGGAAGAGTCGGCGAACGCTGAATTTCAAAACATCGGAACTGCCGCGGTTCACTGTTCCGGCGCAAGGGCTGCAATGGTGACCATTCGTGACGTGGCCAAGGAGAGCGGGTTTTCCTCGACCACGGTGTCGATCGTTTTGAACAATGCGCCGCTGGCGCGCTACATCCCGCCCGCGACGAAAAATAAGATCGAGCACGCGGCACATAAACTGGGCTATCGCCCCAATCAGTTCGCGCGATCCCTGCGCAGCAAGCGCAGCCACACCGTCGGTGTCATGGTTTTTGACATGACCGATCCCTACTGCACCCTGGTTCTGCGCGGCATTGAGAACACACTTTATCAGGCGTCGTATCTGCCGATTCTGACCGATGTGCACAACGAGCGCAGCCGCTTCGAGCGCTATCTGGAGTTACTGCTCGACCGCCGCATCGAAGGGCTGATTGTGCTGGCGAACTGGCTGTTTCTCGATATCAACCTTCTCGGCGATCTGGAAAAAAGCAGAATTCCCACGGCGATGATCGGTTGCGAATTGAAGACCGATTCCATAAGCTCGGTCATCGTCGACAATGAGCTTGGCGGGTATCTCGCGCTCGAGCACCTGTACTCGCTTGGGCATCGTAAGATTGCCTTCATTCGCGGGCCGCGTGCGCTCATCGACAGCTCTCCGCGCTGGCGAGGAATTCGCCGCTGCGCCCGCCATTACGAACTGGAACTGGATCCGCGTCTGGTGGTGGATCTCCCCGAGTCGCGCGATCCGCTGTCCAGTTTCGAAGCCGGACAAAAGCTGACCGAAGAGCTCATTCGCCTCAAGCATTCTTTCACCGCGCTGCTGGCGTTCGACGATATGAGCGCATTCGGCGCCATCCGGGCGTTGAACCACGCCGGTATCCGTGTTCCCGAGCATTGTTCGGTCATCGGTTTCGACGATGTTGCCACCTCGGCGCTTTACACGCCCTCGCTGACCACCGTGCGCCAGCCGATGGAAGCCATGGGAGAGTCGGCGGTGAAGATCGTGATTAATGGAATCAATGCCGTGCTCGAAAAGCGCAACGGAGTCGGCGCAAGCCATCACAAAGTGGCTCCCGAACTGGTGGCGCGCGAATCGACAAGAAAATTGGTGTGATGAAATTTTCAACGGTTTCTGACGCAAGAAGCTCGTGAACCATATTCGGGGCGGAGGTTCATGGCTCCCAGAACGATTTTGCAGAAAACCGCGGTTTCCGTAGGCCGGGCGTGCGCTTTTTTCTTGACAGAAGATGTCGTATAAAAGCACTATTCATACGATTTAATAACTCTGTCTGGGGTCTCAAACCATCGGTTGTTTTCCAATTCAATGCCAGGGCGCGGTGCGCTCCGGAAAACTACAACTGCCGAATGAAGCGGCGAGGGGAAATCCCTCCGAGCGTGGGAGAAGGGGATCATGAAATTTCATCGCGTGCTGTTGCGAGCGGGTTTGTGGCTGGTGATTCTTTGTGGAGCGGCGTGGGCGCAGGACACAGCGTCGATCACGGGCACCGTCACTGACCCGAGCGGTGCCGCCGTCGGCGGCGCCAAAGTGAGCATCAGCAACGCCGAGCACGGGATCACACGCACGGCCACGACCAACAGCGATGGAGACTACCTGTTCTCCGCGCTTCCCATTGGCGCCTACAATCTTTCGGTCGTTGCGGAAGGTTTTAAGAAGTACGAAGCGAAGAATATCGTGCTGCGCGTGGCGGACAAGGCTCGCGCCAATGTAGCGCTCACAGTCGGAGCCGTGACCACCGAGGTCGTCGTGCAAGGCTCCGAAGTCGCGCAGGTTCAGACGCAATCGTCCGACCTGGGAAACACCGTCAGTGGCAAAGAAGTCACTCAGCTCGAACTGAACGGACGCGACTTTACCCAGCTGGTTGCTTTGTCGCCCGGAGTCACGGATCAATCCGGCGCCGATGAAGGCGAACCCGGAGCGTCCACTGTCGCCTTCAGCATCAATGGCGGACGCACCGAGTACAACAACTTCGAAGTCGACGGCGGCGACATTCAAGACAATGGCAGCAACACCACGCTGAACGTGTATCCCAGCATCGATGCCATCGCCGAGGTCAAAGTCTTGACTTCCAACTACGGCGCGCAATATGGCAAGAACGGTTCCGGAACCGTGGAAGTCGAAACCAAATCCGGAACGAACGCGTTTCACGGCGACCTGTACGAATTCTTCCGCAACGAAGATCTCAATGCCACACCGGAGTTTCAGACCTCCGTGCCGGAATACAGGAAAAACGATTTCGGATTTACGATTGGCGGTCCTGTCTACATTCCCGGCCATTACAACACCAACAAGTCGAAAACATTTTTCTTCTGGTCGGAGGAATGGCGGCGGGAAGTAACGCCGGCATCAGGTTTCTTCTCCACCACTCCCGTTCCGACCCTGGCGGAGCGCACCGGCGATTTCAGCGATGTCTGCCCCGGAACGGCATGCCCGGTTGAGCCAGCCCTCATCGATGGCGCTGCGAATCCACTCGCAGGCCAAGCGTTCCCCAACAACCAAGTTCCGATCACGCCCGGTCCCATCGTCCCCGCACTTCTGGCTTTGATCCCCTCACCGAATATCGGCACAAATGAGTGGTACAACCCGCCCAGCCTTCCAATGAACTGGCGGCAGGAACTGTTCCGCGTCGATCAAAATATCAGCGAGAAGCTCCGCGCCAGTTTCAGTTACATTCACGATTCCTGGCAGGAGCAGTATCCGGTGCCGCTGTGGACGGACGGTACAACGTTCCCCACGATTCAGACAAGTTTCACGAATCCTGGCGTCAACATGGTGGCGCGGCTTACGGCCAACGTTTCCCCCACACTGCTGAATGAGTTTGTCGCCACCTACACTACTGACCACATCGGCACGCACCTGACGGGTGCGTGGCAGCGTGGCAATGTTCCTTCCTCTCTCGGTCTTTACGACAACGGATTCAACGGGGAAGTACCGGGCGTCAGCCTGGTCGATTCGCAATTTAATTTTGCCGAAGATCCCGGCTATGTTCCCGAAGGCCCGCTGAATTCGAATCCGACATTCACCATCCGCGACAATGTGACCAAGATCGTCGGCGCGCACAATATCCAGTTCGGCATTTACTACATGAATGCCCACAAGAACGAAGTGCCGCAGCCAGGCACGGGCGTGAACGGAATCCTGGACTTTGCCAATTCCAGCACGGTGACGACCGGCAACGCATTTGCCGATTTGTTGCTGGGAAATATCGGCACCTTCACCCAGGAACAAAACGCCTTCAAGATGCATGAAGAGTTCAACATCACCGAAGGCTATTTGCAGGATGACTGGCACGCAACTCAGCGACTGACTTTGAACCTCGGCATCCGCCTGAGTTATCTCGGGACATATCGCGAAAAGAACAATCTCGCCTGGAACTTCGATCCGCTGTTTTATGTGGCTGGGGCCAGCAGTGTAGATCCCGTGACTCAACTGGTAGACGGAAATCCGTTCAACGGCTGGGTCGACTGCGGCGTTACACCCGGCGTTCCCAAGGGATGCATGAGCAACCATCCGATTAATCCCGGCCCGCGCGTCGGCTTTGCCTACGATCCCAAGGGAGACGGCAAGTGGGCCATCCGCGGCGGTTATGGCATTTTCTTCGAGCACACCAACGGCAATGAAGCGAATACTGAATCGCTCGAACAGTACAACATCAACACACAAATCACCTCGTTCCCCAATATCTCCGGATACAACACCCTCAATCCGAGTCTCTTGGTCAGCAGCGGCGGTGTTAGCACAGCTCCGTTGCAATTCGTATCTCTGCCCAACAAAGCCGTCTGGCCTTACATGCAGCAATGGCATCTTGACGTCCAGCATGATGTCGGCAAAAGCACCGTCGCTACAATTTCCTACGTAGGCAGCGGGGGCGTTCACCTGACGCGCTCCTATGAGTACAATCAGATCGCGCCCGTACCAGCGAGCCAGAATCCCTACTCGTTTGGCCAAATTATTACGGCTGATGACTGCAGTTCGGTCTCGGTTAGCACGACAAACGGCCAGGCGACCGCGACCGCCAATGTTGACACTGGCAACCCGGTCACCACGACCGGCAGTTGGGCCAATAACCTCGCCGTGGCCTGCGGAAACAACGCAAACTTCTACCGGCCTTACCTCGGTATCGGCAGCATCCAGCGCAAAGACCAGACCGGCTCTTCCAACTACAACGCTCTCGAAATGTCGTTGCGCCACAACATTGGCGGCCTCGAGCTCAACGCTGCCTACACGTATAGCCACTCCATCGACGACTCTTCCGATAACGCTGACTTCGGCTTCGTGAACTCTTACAATCTCAACGCGTATCGAGCGAGCTCCAACTTCGATCAGCGGCACACGATTTCGCTCGCGTACGTTTACGACGTCCCCTTCTTTAAAGGGCATGGGCTCACGCACTCGGTCCTGGGCGGCTGGCAGTGGTCCGGCATTACGCTGATTCAGAGCGGCACGCCGTTCAGCATCTATAACCAGAGCTCAACTCCCGATAACGCGGGTTTGGGCAATGGCTTTGCTACTGCCGGCTCGTATCCCGATCTTGTCGGCAACCCCAGGGCAGGAACAAGCCAGAGTCCTTTGGCCGGGAATCAAATCGCGAACGGCTTCGGCCCTCTGCTCTACAATCCGGGAGCGTTTCAGGAGCCGACCGGACTAACCGTAGGAACCTCCACGCGAAACATTTTGAACAATCCCTGGCGGACGAACTTCAACATGGCGTTGTTAAAGCATTTCAACGTTACTGAAAGCAAATATTTCGAGTTTCGCGCCGAGGCTTTCAACGTCTTCAACCATCTGGAATATAGCTGGCTCGGCGGCGATGGCGGTTCCGCTGCCAATAACGCTGGCTTGGGTCTCTTGGCTAACGAAATTACCTGCTACGGCGGGCCGACCAACAATGCGGGAGATCCCTCCTGCTCGTTCGCCGCAACTGGTTCTGTCGAGCCGCTGTTGCGTCCAGCCGCAACGCACCTGCCGCGCATTCTGCAGTTGGGACTGAAGTTCATTTTCTAGATTCGTTTTGTGCGGCTGCAAGAATCCCGGCTTCGAAAGAAGCCGGGACTTTTGCCGGCGAGTGTCGAGTTTCGGACGTGAGACGGCTAACGACTGACTATGAACGACCTTCTTATCCCACCGGCACGCTCTGGCGCGCCCCTACGGCCTCGAGCGCCCGTTCCAGGTCTGCGATCAGGTCGTCGGCGTTCTCAATGCCTACCGACAAGCGAACCATCTGCTCATTCACGCCCATTTTTTCGCGCAGTTCGGCCGAGATCATGGCGTGCGAGGTCAGCACCGGGATTGACACCAGCGACTCGACACCGCCCAGGCTCGTCGCCAGCGTGAACAATCGCATGGCTTCGCTGACCCGGCAGGCGTCTTCGCCAGTGCCCTCGACTTCGAACGTCACCATGCCTCCTCCCCCGCGCATCTGCTCACGGGCAATCGCGTACTGCGCATGGCTTTCGAGGAACGGATAATGGACCCTGCGGACTTTATTGTGTTGAACCAGGAACGCAGCCACTCGCTGCGCATTTTCGTTCTGCCGCGCTACCCGCACGGCCAGCGTCTTAAGCCCGCGTATCAGCATCCACGCCGCATGCGGATCCATGCAGTTGCCCAGAGTCGTACGCGTCTCCCACAGTTGATCCATTAACTCCTGACGCCCGCAAACCACGCCGCAGCTCAGATCGGCGTGTCCGCCCAGATATTTCGTGCCGGAGTGCACCACCAGATCGATGCCACGCTCGGCCGGACGCTGATTGATCGGCGTGCCAAAGGTGCTGTCGACGATGCTGAGCAGCCGATGCTTCTTCGCCAGGGCGGCAAGTCTCGCGAAATCCACCACGCGCAACGAAGGATTCGTGGGCGATTCGAGATACAGCAATTTCGTGTTCGATCGAATCGCTCTCTCGTATTGCCCGTAGTCGGTCGTATCAACAAAGGTCGTCTCGATGCCCATTCGCGGCAGCCATTCAGCCAGAAACTTCGCCACTCCTCCATAAACGTCGCGCTGCGCGACGATGTGATCGCCCGATTTCAGCAGGGCCATGATGGTCGTCGTGATCGCGCCCATGCCCGAAGCGAAGGTGTGCGCCGCTTCTGTGCCTTCCAGTTCGGCCATGGTCTGTTCGGCTACCGTGTTCGTGGGATTTCCCCAGCGCGTGTAATAGCGGTCGGTGGAAGTTACACGCTGTTGCTCCTCGTTGTCGGTGACCTCGAACGTAGAAGTCTGATAAATCGGCGTCGACACTGGTCCGTTCTTCTTTTCCAGATCGGCCCGGCCGTGAACTGCCGCGGTTTCCGGGCTCCGGACGTCTCGTTTCATGGCGGCCTCGCTGGTTCAAGATTAATGGCGCTTCTTCCGCTGAGCAAGAGCAACCGTGCTCAGCGAACATTTATAATTCCCCATTCCTCTCGCTATGGATTTGGGACTGAAAAATCGCGTCGCCCTGGTTACCGCGTCCAGCCAGGGAATCGGCTTCGCCACGGCAGAGGCCTTCGCCGCGGAAGGCTGCCGCCTCGCGATGTGCGGGCGTAACGAACGAACGCTAGCAACCGCAGCCGAGAAAATTTCAAAACGGTGGCCAGCGGAAATTTTGGCAGAAGTCTGCGACGTCACGGATTCCGCCGCAGTGAGTCGCTTTGTCGCCACTACGGTGACCAAATTCGGCACTGTCGATATCTGCGTGACCAATGCCGGAGGCCCGCCTGCCAAGGAATTTCTCGCCGTCAGCATGGAAGACTGGCACCGGGCCATCGATGCCAACTTTCTCAGCACCGTCTACTTCGCTCGCGAAGTCATTCCTCACATGCAACGCAATCGCTGGGGTCGAATCATCACCATCACTTCGATTACGACCAAGCAGCCGGTCGCGGATCTCGTGCTTTCGAACGCGGTCCGTGCCGCCGTCGTGGGGTTAGTCAAGAGTCTGGCGAATGAATTCGGCAAAGACGGAATTTTGGTGAACAACGTCGGACCGGGCTTTACCGCGACCGACCGGCTGAAAGAATTGGCGAAGGCGCGTTCAGCAGCGTCCGGAAAATCCGAAGACGAAATGTTCGCTGCCTGGGCCGCCGACGCTCCTTTGAAACGACTGGGAGATCCGCGCGAAGTCGCTGAAACGATCGTCTGGCTGGCCTCGGAGCGCGCTTCCTACGTGACCGGGCAAACGATCCTCGTAGACGGCGGCCTTTACAAGGGACTCTAGGGAGCGTGGGCGGTCAAACGAATCCGCGCACGGGACCAGAGGGAGATTTTTCATGGGAATGATCAGACGAGGCTTCTTTGCGTTGTCGGTGGTCACGGCCTCAATTCTTTCTGCGGCGCAAGCCAGGCCGTTGCCCGGGCCTGACGTGCAACAGATTTATCAGCGCCTGCTGCCGCAGATTGAAAAAATTCCTGCCTTCGATCACCATGCACACCCCGGATTCGCCGACGATCCCGATATCGACGCGATGGCCGCGCCTCCCAACTTCAGCGATCCTCTACGCACCCGCGACGACAATCCCGAACTCGTGGCCGCGGCCGAAGCGCTCTTCGGATATCCCTACAGCGATTTTTCTGCCGAGCATGCCAAGTGGCTGATCGAGAAAAAAGCCGAATTGAAAAAACAACTTCCGGGTCCGGCTTATTTCGACTTTATTCTCGACAAGCTCAACACCGAAAGCTCTGTGGCCAATCGCGCCATGATGGCCGATTATCTCGATCCCAAACGGTTTCCGTGGGTTTTTTTCGTTGACTCATTTATGTGGCCCTTTAACAATGAACGCGAAACTGGAAGGAATCCGGATGAGGGCGTCTACATTCCGCTACAAGAAAAAATGCTGCATCGCTGGATGCAGCAGGAGAACATCAGCAAACTCCCAGCCAGCTTCAGCGACTATCTGAAATTCATCACGCAGGTGGTCGAAGACAATTCCAGGCGCGGTGGCATCGCCATGAAGTTTGAAGTCGCGTATTTTCGGCCGACGACTTTCAGCGACCCGTCCCGCGTGCAGGCCGAAGATATTTATCAGCGTTTTGTTGTCGGCGGCATTCCCAGCGAAAAGGAGTACCGCACGTTTCAGGATTTCATCTTTCGTTTTCTTGTGCAGGAAGGAGGCCGGCTGCATCTGCCCGTGCACATTCACACGGCGGCTGCGATCGGCAACTACTTCAATTTTTCCGAGAGCAACGTCATGAATTTCGAAAGCGTGCTGCGCGATCCGCGCTACACTTCCACGATTTTCGTGCTGCTTCATGGGGGATATCCTTTGGAGCGAGACGCCATCTGGCTCGCGGCCATGAAGAATGTCTATCTCGATTCCTCGCTTGGCGAACTGATCCAATATCCCTCCGCCTTCAAAGATACCCTCAAGATGTGGCTGGAAACTTTTCCCGAGAAGATCACCTTCGGCAGCGACTGTTTCCCTTACAATGATGTGCTGGGCTCGGAAGAAAGCTACTGGCTGGGTGTGCAGTCGTCGCGGACTGCGCTGGCGGCAGCGTTGGCGGAAATGATCTCGGAAAACGAAATCACCGAAGCGCGCGCCCTCGAGATGGCCCATGCCTACCTGCATGATACGGCCGTGAAGCTTTACGCAGGGCGGGTGCACTAGACAGCGGGAAAGATTATGAAGAAGAAAACGAAATCAAAAACCAAAACCTCAGCCAAATCAAAAGCGGTCCGTTCTCATTCCCGCGCCGCGCGCGCCGTGGCCAAACATGCGATTGCTGCTATGCCTCTGCAATACACTCCCTGGAGTTCGGTCCCGCTGGAAGATCTCAATCCGCTGCTGCAGCGGCAATTCGTCGTGGGACAGGAGATCATGCTCGCGCGCGTCTTATTGAAGAAAGGGTGCATCGTACCTGAGCACAGCCATCACAACGAGCAATTGACCTACATTCTCGAAGGAGCGTTGAAGTTCTGGATCGACGGAAAAGAGATTGTTGTGAACGCCGGCGAAACGCTCTGCATACCTTCCAACATGCCGCACAAGGCCGAGGCGCTCGAAGACACGGTTGATCTCGACGTTTTCGCTCCTCCGCGCGCCGACTGGATCAACAAAACCGATCAATATCTGCGGGGAAAGTAAGCTCGCGCAATGTCTCCTCAGCCCACCGCCGCGCCCGACGCGCAGCACAAGAATTTTCGTTTTCGATGCATCGGATGCGGCGACCTCAGCGACGCCGCTGGACAGGATTTCCGCTGCCAACGCTGCAGCGATCTGCTCGAGATCGTTTATCCGGCGTCGAAGGATTCGCCAACCGCTGCCGTGCATCTGAAGTCAACTTGGCGGGAACGGCGGCTCTCCGATCGTTCACTCGATCGCAGCGGCGTGTGGCGCTTCCGAGAAATGTTGCCTTCGCTCGCCGGCGATGAGCAGGTCATTACCTTGTCAGAAGGTAACACTCCTTTGTATGAACTTCCGCGATGCGCGCGCATCACCGGTGTTCCAAAGCTGTTTGCCAAGCATCAAGGGATAAATCCCACAGGCTCATTCAAAGATGCGGGCATGACGGTGGCTGCAACTTTCGCTCACCGCGCCGGATTCGCCTGGGTCGCGTGCGCTTCAACCGGTAACACGTCTGCCTCGATGGCTGCTTACGCCGCCCGTGGCGGAATGCGCAGCCTGGTGCTGGTTCCCGAAGGCAAAATTTCCTGGAGCAAACTCTCGCAGGCGCTTGATTACGGCGCAGTCACCTGCCAGTTGCGCACCGACTTCGATGGCTGCCTGCAACTTCTGCAGAAACTGGTTTGCCATGCGCCTGTCTACCAACTGAACTCTATCAATCCTTTTCGCCTCGAGGGCCAGAAGACGCTCGCTATCGAACTGCTCGAGCAACTCGACTGGCAGCCACCCGATCACCTCATCGTTCCGGGAGGAAATCTGGGAAACAGCTCCGCCATTGGCAAAGCTCTCCTTGAAATGCGCGACCTGGGCCTGATCTCGCGGCTTCCAAAGTTGTCAGTGATTCAGGCTGAGGGCGCGAATGCGCTCGTCCGCACGCTCCGCGAGTCGCACGGCAAAAAACTCGTCAGCCTGCAGGCGGAAACACGGGCTACCGCCATTCGCATCGGCAACCCCGCTTCGTGGAAGAAAGCAGTTCACGTGATCGAGGCCAGCGGCGGTGCATGCGAACAGGTCAGCGAGATCGAAATTGCTCGCGCCAAGGCCGAAATCGGCGCAGAGGGTATCGGATGCGAACCGGCCTCGGCGGTGACTCTTGCGGGCCTGAAAAAACTAGTCGCGCAGCAGTTCGTCAGGCCGGACGAGTCGGTCGTGCTGATACTGACGGGAAATCTGCTGAAGGATCCCGATTACACGATCGAGTTTCACAAAGGTGAATTATTCCCGGATGAATCCGACGCAACTTCCAAAGACTCTCTGAGACTCGAAGATTCGCTGAACGTGCTGCGGCGTCCCCCCGTTATTCTCGATGCCACGCTCGATGCTGTGATAGGAACGCTCGAACAAGTGGAGAAATCCTGATCGAACTCATGCCATCGAAAACCAGAATTTCGAAGCGTTCTTCATTCCGCATCGCGCTGCCCGCGACCTCCGCCAATCTGGGACCGGCATTCGACGCGGCCGCGCTGGCCATGAATTTCTACATAAAAATCGAAGCACGCGCGTCCGCAGACTTTGCCCTCGCCGCCACCGGCCGCGACCGTGAAATTTGCGGAAAACTCGAAGGCCATCTCATCCTGAACACATATCGCGAAGTGCTTGAAACGGCGAATCGAACAATCCAACCGCTGTCGCTCAAGATCGCCAACGACATCCCGATCGGCAAAGGCTGCGGTTCATCTGCCGCCGCCCGCCTCGCGGGCATTGCACTCGCAGTTCACTTCGGTCGCCTGCCCTGGACCGACGCTCAAATTGTCGGCGAAGCTTCACGCCGCGAGCACCACCCCGACAACGCCTCCGCCTGCTGGATGGGCGGTCTCACCGTCGCTCGCCTCACCGATGGCACGTCAGGCGAAGCTGAAGCGCAGGTCGTCTGCATTCGCCCGAAAGGGAAGTGGCCGCTCCTGCTCGCCGTTCCCGAGCACAGCCTTGCCACCGAAGAGGCGCGCCGCGTTCTTCCCACGCACTACTCGCGCAACGACGCAGTCACCAATATCCAGAACTCGATGCTGTTATTGGCGGCATTTACCGAAGGCCGACCCGACCTGCTCTCCTCTGCGCTCGACGACCGCATTCATCAACCTTACCGCGCGCCCCTTTGTCCCTTACTCGAATGCCTGCAACATTTAAAAGGCAGCAACGGCATACTCGGTGCCGCGCTGAGCGGTGCCGGGCCATCCGTGCTTATTTTTCTCGACCCGCGCCAATCTTCCATCAAAGCACACGAGTTCGTTGCTTCTCACCTGGCGAAGAATCGCCTGCAGGCCGAACTGATTCCGACCTCAATAACGCTGCGCGGCGCGAGAAAAAATCGCTGACCGTTTGAATCCCTTAGCCTGAACGTGCTATTTACGGCGGACGCGATCCTTATTTATCTTCAGACTTCTCCCTCACGCAACTAACGTTCGAACACTGTGTTTGTACAGCTAACAAACACAGTGAGACTTCGTCGCCATTTCCGGGGTGTCCATGCAAAGGTGTGTGGGGATGAAATCGAGAAAGACTCGACGCAGTCGCAGCAGTACTCACAATCAGCAGGTTCGCCAGGAGATTCGCACCTTCCTTCGCGCGCTCAATTCCTATCCGGAATCCTTTTCCCGGCGTCCTGGCATCAGCTTCGAGCAACATCACCAGCGCATCGTCACGTCGTCGAAAACCCGCAGGAGTGTCGCCGGCAGCTAGCGGCTCGCCGGCGGAATGATTCCGTTCATCCGAAGGTATTCCACCATCTGCCCGTAGTGATCAAAGCCGTGAGATGAAACCTCGGCCGCCAGCGTGAGCCGAGTGACTCTTCCTTCTCCGAACGGACTCCTCACTGGCTCGGTCAGATTTGTCTCGTTGATCGTGGCAATCGCTTTGTGTACATACAGGAACGAATCGTTCAAATATTTCAGCACATCCGACTTGCTCTGGATCGCCATCGGTCCGGCTTCATCATTCAGATCCATGGGTGGCTTTTCCTGTAAAATCGCGGCTCCCAGTTCATAATTGACCGCCGCGACGTGCTTGATCTGCTCGGCAAAAGTGCGCACGCCTTTGAACTCGCCATTGGTCGGCGCAAATCCGAATTTTTCTTCCGGCATGGCTTCGGCCGCCGGGACAAAATCGCGCTCCAGATTCTTTACCGTCATGTCGAGCACCTCGCTGACCGTGCGCCGCACCTCTTTCTTCGGCGTGGGCACAGCTTGTGCACCAGCCAGCGCACTCAACGCGAACGAACACAGCACATATAGAGATATTGTCTTCATGAACCTCCCTTTGGAATCGAACTTCATTTGACCTGAGAATCTTAATCCGTCACCATCGCCGGAACTACTCCAATTCACCCCATCTACGATCCAGCGCTCACAACTTCGTCCGCGCTCCTCTCAAACGGCCACTCAGAATCCTTCCACGCCCGGATCATATAAATAATTGTCCCGGTCAACAAAATCACAAACGCGTAGCGAACTTCCTTTTGCCAGTTTTCTCGACTGAACAGAATAAAGATGAATCCCGCGCTCGCCAGCAGCGACGGCAGCGGATACAGCCACATGCGGAAAGGCCTCGGCAAATCCGGGCGTCGAATGCGCAGCACAATCAGTCCCAGCGCCTGCACCAGAAACTGCACGATGATGCGAATCACCACCAGCGCCGCAATTGCATCCTGCAGGCGCAGGAAGCAAAATGCAGCCGCCACCACTCCCAGCGCCGCCAGCGAGACCGACGGGAACCTGTGTACGGGATGCACCTTGGCAAACGCGCGAAAATAGTTTCCGTCCTTCGCCGCCGCATAAGGCACACGCGAGTAGCCCAACATCAGCGAAAACACCGAGGCAAACGCCGTCCACATCACCAGTGCCGTGACCAGTCTTCCCGCCCATGCCCCGTAAATTCTCTCCATGAACACCGACACAACGTACAGTTTGTCATTGTTGTGTACCGCCTGCACCATCTCGCGCCACGGCACCACCGCGAGAATGCAAATGTTCATCACAATGTATAGACAGGCCACAAAGAGAATGGAAAGCAGCAGCGCGCGCGGAATGTTCTTCCCCGGATCTTCAATTTCGTCGCCCAGAAAACAGATGTTGCCGTATCCCCAATAATCGTAGGCCGCAATCGCCATCGCGCTGCCCAGGCCGATACGAAATGCATGATTGAGCGCGAACGCGCCGGGAGGAAAATCAAAGGCCCGCGCCGCATTAAAGTGCGTCAGCCCGGCGAAGATGATCCACGCCATCGTTCCCATGACTCCGAGCCAGAGCACTTTGGAAAGCCGTGCGATGAACGTGATGTTGCGATAAAGAAGAAATACTGTGAAGAGGCAACTCGCCACGGCCAGCGACGTCCCGGGCGTCACAATCCAGCTTGCCTGCAAATCTCCTGCCCACGGCAAATGCAGCACGGCATCATGATGGGCGTAGACCGTTTTGAGCGACTGCCAATAATATGCGGCGTATTCCGCCAGCCCAATGCTTCCGGACGCAATCGAAAGCGGCGCACTGAACGAAAGCTGCCAGATAAACAAAAACGAAATCAGGCGCCCCAGTTTTTTCGGCCCGTAACTCTCGCGCAGAAACTGATACGATCCGCCCGATCCCGGCATTGCCGCGCCCAGTTCCGCCCACACCAGTCCGTCGCACATGGCAAACAGCGCGCCCGCAATCCATCCCAGCAGAGCCTGCGGCCCTCCCATCGCCGCGACGACGAGTGGCATGGTGATGAACGGCCCCACGCCGATCATGTCGATCATGTTAAGCGCCGTGGCGCCGCCCAGCCCCATGCCACGAATCAGCGTGGGAGAATTCGTCTCCGGTTTTGTCGGGGAACCCATTCGTTGGTTGGACGACCACCCGCACACTTCGTCTATGCAGTGAGCTCTTACTGGGAACTGGGTACTGGCAACTGGCTACTGCCTACTGCCTTCCATGTCCCGCAGTCAACAGATTCACATACAACCGCACCGCGCCCGGCACGCCCGCGGGCAACTCCCGGAAGAACGAATATCCTGTGTAAATGTAGGTGCCCTTGCCGTACTGTGCCTGCAACAGCCCGCCTTTCTGTGCCTCTTCGCCGGGATCACGGCATGAAAGCAGTGGCTTGAAATGATCATCCCAACTGCTCATGAAATACAGGCCGCGCTCCTGAATCCATCCATCGAAATCGTGCGCAGTAATTGTATTGGGATAACGAAACACCGAATCCTGTGGCGCGAGAATCTCCACCGGCGCTTCTTCCACTGAAACCCGCTCGTGGCTCAACTCCGCCGGATACGGGGTGAACTTGCCACTATTGAAATCTCCCACACTGCTGTTGTACTGCACCACCAGCGTTCCTCCCGCGGAAACAAAATCGAGCAGCTTCTTATTATTGGCGGCAACATCTTTCTGTGTGTCATAGGCGCGGATGCCGAGCACGATCGTTCCATACTTGCTCAAGTCCTCGCTCGCCAGCTTCTCCGGCGGAATCATCGTGACATCCATCCCAACCTGCTTCAGCACTGTTGGAATGTCGTCACCCGCGCCCATGATGTAGCCAACTTTCAACTCATGCGGCACCACCACATCCACAATACTCACGCGCTGCTGCGCCGGTTGATAGTAATAGAAGCTGCCCAGATCCTCGCGCGTGACCAGCGTGTAGCCCTCGCTGAACTTTTCTCCCTCGGACTCCAGCACGGCATGCAGAGTGGCTCGACCTTCCTGCAATTTCGCAGGAAAAACTTTGAACGGAAAATCCTGTTTCTCTCCCCGATGGTTGAATTTCACCGCGAGCTGCCCCGGCTCGGAACGCCACCCCGTCGGCAAGTCGAGCCGCAATGTCCCGCTCACTTCATGCATGACATTGCTGGTCACTCCGACCGTCACCGTCGTGGTTGAACCATTGTGCGTAGAGATCACTTGCGTGCCCGGTTCAAGTTCCACCGAGAATGCCGGCACGATCGCCAACGGCCGGCTGCGCTGTTTTCCAGCATCATCCAGAAACGGCGTCTCCACGACGGCATTGACTCCGTTGTGCCCGGTCGCTCCGTTGTCATTCACCGAATATTCCACTCGCGCCCGCAGCGCCGGCGGAGGGAAGGGAAGCGTCACATATTTTTCATTGTCGACGTGATTCACCGCATCCCGATCAGGATCGTCCCGATGCCAATACGGCCGCGTGTAAGCCGCGCCCTTCGGCACGCGCAGGCGAAAATTCGCGTGCAAATCGTCCCCCGGTTTTACGATCTCCGGTCGGACTTTCCCACTGACCGTGTTCCATCCCGCGGGCACTTCCAGCTTTATGTGGTCGATCGTCAGTGGCTGCTTCGATCCGTTGTGAAATGTGACGGCAATCAAAAATTCCTGCCCCGGAGAAACAGTGGTTAACGCCTCGGACTCCTTAAGCACTTTAACTTCACGCTCGCCGTCAGAAGAGACATCCGCCATCAAACGCGCGCCCAGAGCCAGATTCAGCGCAGTCTCGGCCTGCTGCTGTTTTTCTGCCAGTCGCCCGAGCAGTTCACTCTTTGCCGCCTCGGGCAGTGTGATTCGGCTAACCTCGGCGCTCGTGCGGTCCAAGCCCGCCACAATCTTAACCAGATATGGCGCAACCGCCGACGCATCGTTCCCCTTCGCAACATCGGTCGCCTGAATCACTTCCCGGGAAATCTCCGCCAGGTGCGCTCGCACCTGGGATTGCCGCTTTTCCGGCACCAGATTGGCCATCGCCGTCAGCGACGTATCGATCCCATCGAAGAAACTCTTCTCATGTCCATTCTTGTCGAGAGTCGACGGAATCACCGAATCCACCAGCTTGTAAAACGCGAATCGATCTCCATCGTCCACCGTCCAGTTCGCGGCGCCCTGCGACATCTGATGCCGCAACCCTTGCATGGCAAACTGCACGTATGACATGCCCAGCGCCGCGCTACGCTCGCCGGTGTTAAACTTCACCGTCCAGTCCGCATCCGGACACGTCTTCGAACCCCACGGGCAAACATTGCCGATATAAAACTTCTTCGCCTGCCACGGCTGCAATCCGTCCGCAATCTGCTCCGGAAATCGCTTCGGATCTGCGGCTGCGCGGAACGCCTCTTTCGCCAGAATGCTCGACGCCTGATGATGCCCGTGCCCATCGCGCTCCGTGCCCGAAAACCGCGCCACCAGCACATCCGGACGAAATGTGCGAATCACACGCACCATGTCGCCCAGCGCCGTGTCGTGCCCGCCCCACTTCTGAAACGTTTCCTCTGCGCTCTTCGAAAATCCAAAATCCGCCACGCGCGTAAACCGCTCCTGAATGCCGTAGTATTCGTCCGCTGCCAGCAGTTCCTCAGTTCGCAACACTCCCAGCACGTCCGACAGATTGCTGCCGATTTTGTTCTGCCCTCCTTCGCCGCGATTCAGCGTAATGAGCAGCGTGCTCACACCCTGTCCTCGTGCCTCGAGCGTCAGCATCCCGCCATCTTCGTCGTCAGGATGCGCCACCACTTGTATGAGTCGTGCCGTCGTGCTCAGCCGCAATAATTCGAGGCGCAATCCGGCCATCCCTTCATCTTGCGGAATTGGCGGCGGCACGCCCTGATAGAGAAAGCCGGGGGGATCCGGCAGACTCTCCGTCATAATTTCTTGGGCGCTGGCCGCTTCATGGTTGGCCGAAGGCGCCTGCGCCGGTGCGGCGAGAGCCAGCATCACAAGACAAAACACTGCCGCCAGCGCGGGAGACTGCAACCGAAAAATAACTGAAAAAGCTGGACGAGTCCTTGTTGATCTGAGCGGTCCGGAAAGTTCCACGTTACAAGGATGGGGCCAAACCCCACTCCGACGCAAATTCTTTCAGTTGTTCTCTCCGTAGGCTAACTGACGAGCATCAATGAGGCCGAAGATCGGCAGTGCCACAGCCCGACGCGGAAACGACCAAACTCGAATAGCAGAACGCCAGCAACGTACGTTGCATTCGGTCATCTAATGACCGAGGAGAAATTGATTCCCATGGAGTTCAGCATCTCGACAGAAGTTCCTTCCTACCGTAAGTATGTGCCGATACTCGACACGAACATGGCATACGTTGACGTTGGGAATGGAGATCCGATCGTCTTTTTACACGGCAATCCCACGCCTTCATACCTTTGGCGCAATATTATTCCTCGTCTGGTCCCGCTTGGTCGTTGTCTGGCGCCCGATTACGTCGGCATGGGATACTCGGCCGCAGCTCCAGACGGGTCGTACCGCCTGCGAGATCATCAGCACTACCTCGATGCATGGTTCGAAGCGGTCGGGGTCAAGGACAATGTCATCCTCATTGTCCACGACTGGGGTTCGGCGCTGGGATTCTCATGGGCGCAGCGACACGCCGACCAGATCAAAGCATTAGTTTATATGGAGGCCATTGTCCGTCCGTTTTATTCGTGGGACGAATGGCCTGACGCGACACGCGCTTTCTTCCAGGCCCAACGCACGCCAGCAGGAGAAGAGCTGATTCTTCAAAAGAATCTTTTCATCGAGTACCTCCTGCCGCTGCGTGGCATATCTCCGGAAGCGATGGAGGTATATCGCAGCTACTTCGGAATTCCGGGACGTTCGCGACTGCCGATGCTCGCATGGTCCAGGGAGTTGCCGATCGAAGGCGAACCAAGGGACGTGGTCGAAGTGGTCGAATCTTACTCGCGCTGGTTATCGAGCAGTCCCATACCAAAGCTGTTCATCGACGCTGAGCCGGCGGGATTTCTGATTGGAGCGCAGCGAGAATTCTGCCGGGCTTGGCCGAACCAGCGAGAAGTGAAGGTTCAGGGTGCGCATTTTCTGCAGGAGGATTCTCCGCACGAAGTGGCCGATGCAATAGCCCGATTTGTCGCGAAGGTGCTTGCCGGTCAGATCGGGCGCGGAGAAGCAGCGCCGAGGAGGGCTGCCTAAGGGGTTTCCCCGCAGCCAGGGTTTCAAACATCGCACAACTCCACTGCCTTGCGCAGCGAAGTCAGCGGATCGCCCGTCGGCTCGAATTCGTGCGCCACGTAGCCGCGAAATCCCGTATCGGCGATGGCGCGCATGACTGCGTTCCACTGAATCTCCTGCGTGTCATCGAGTTCATGCCGTCCCGGAACTCCGCCGGTGTGAAAATGTCCAATCCGTTGAATGTTCTGCCGGATGGTCGTGATCAGATCGCCTTCCATGATCTGCATGTGGTAGATGTCGTACAGCAGTTTCACATTCGGCGAGTTCACTTCCGCGACCACGCGGACTCCCCACGCCGTGTGGTCGCACATATAATCGGGGTGATCGCGTTTGCTGTTCAGCAGTTCCATGCAGATGGTCACGCCGTGATCTTCGGCGATTTTCTTCACGCGATTCAAACCGGCGATCGTATTCCGGGCGCCTTCATCATCCGACATGCCATACCGGTTGCCGGAAAACGTAATTACATTGGGCACGCCCGCTTTTGCCGCGCGCGGAATATTCGCGCGAAAGCCCTGCTCGATCGCAGCATGGTTCTCAACTCGGTTGAGCGCCGTTTTAATTTCTCCGCCGCCGGCATATCCCATCGTACAAATCAACCCATAGCGGCGCGGAATTTCATACTCCTCGGGCTGCAACAGATCGATTCCGCGCAGGCCAATCTCTGCTGCATTTTGCGCGAGTGAATCAACAGGAATGTGAGGGTAACACCACTGGCAGACGGACTGGTGAATTCGTCCTTTACGCGCCACGGGCGCGAGAAGCGCCACGCCTAACGACGGCGTCGCTATAGCCACGCTCGTCAATGAAGACTTCAGAAGAGTCCGGCGTGTAACCTTCGGCATAACGGAGGGATTGAATTCTCGGGCTAATGGACCTATAACGAGCGGGCTAAATTACTGCCCGCCTTGTTTCAGAATCGACTGGCACTTGCTCGCCGCGGTGAGCACCTCATCGAATGCCGTCTCTTTCCTCAGATCTTTCAGCAGCGGATCATCCAGCAGCGCCGAATACGCGCAATAATTCTGCTGCACCGCCGACTTCAGCAGCCGGAGCGCAGGCTCATCCTGCCCGCACGCCGCCATTAGCGCGCCCACGTGATACCACGCCTCCGCGTCCGGTTCCATCATCACCGACGATTCGTTCTCACGCACAATCCGCGCCAGATCCGCCGGTTTCTGCGCCGCCGTGCATGCCTCCATCAGCGTTTTATGGTAGTAAGTTGCAGCGGCCATATTCTTCGCCGCGTTACGAGCCTCTGCCATATTTCCTTCTGCGAGATGAATATACGGCGTCACCCACGCCGCCCACTCCGATCCCGCGTCCAGATGCACGAAGTCCATTGCCTGGTCGGTTTTGCCCATCTCCAGGAAGGACCACGCGCAGGAGCGGTAGGCAAAATTTCCTGGATCCAGTTGCCGCGCCGCTTTGCACTGGTCGATTGATTCCGGCAGCATTCCCGCATACCGGTAAACATAGCTCAGAGCGAAATGAGCATCCGCGCTCTGCGGACGCCGCTTCACCAGGTCCATCGCCTCTGCCATCGCGCTGCGCAGATCACCGCGCTCCACGCGATTCGTAATCAGGCTGCTCGCCGCCAGCACGCGATTCGGATCGAGAGTCACCGCCCGCTCATCGGCGGCGTTCGCCTTCTGGAAGCTGTCTTCCCCTCCTCCGCCAAATGTCGAATCGAAATAGTATCTCTGTCCCAGAGCTTCCCACGCCGGTGCATACGTTGGGTCAATTCCCACGGCCCACTCGAGCATTCTGATCGCTTCTTTATTCGGCTTGGGATCGTGGGGCTGCGCCACGCTGCGCAAATAAAAATCGTAAGCCTCCTGGCTCTTCGGACGCGATGCCGTCTCGATCGCTCCACCCCCTCCGCCCAGCACCGGCAACAATCCGTTCTGGATCTGGTTTTTCAGCTTGTCCTGCAATCCGATCAGGTTGTCGGCTTTCTCGGTCACCGTCGTATCCCACACCACCCGTTCGCTCGGAACATCGATCGCTTCCAGAGTGACCGTCAGCGTATCGCCCTGTTTCATGAAATGGCCCTGTAGCAACCGTCCGACGCGCAATTCCTGCCCGACTTTTTTGGGATCGAGATCGACCGCAACGTACCTCCTCGTTAAAGACGATGGCCGAACTTCCAGCGAACGCGAGTATGTCAGCACGCTCGACAACTCGTCGGCCAGCGCAAAACGCAGGTAATCGACATTGAAGTCGCCATTCATGTTCTGCAGCGGCAGCACGGCGATCGAGTTTTTTTCCTCTGCATTCGCGACTTCTCGATGTTTATACCACCATGCCCCGACCGCGCTGACGATCGTTACCAGCAGTGCTGCCAAGGCGATCAGTACATAAAGTTGCCACTTCGACGAGCCTCGGCCGAAGGTGTGCGTTGCCACCCGCAGCTTCGCCGTGGCGCTCGCTGGCTTAATCGTTCCCGACTCGTTCTCCCGCTTGAGCAGCGCCAGATCCGATTTCATCTCGGCTGCACTCTGATAACGATGATTGCGGTCCTTCTCCATCGCTTTGCCGATGATTCCTTCCAGTTCCACCGGAATCTTCGGATTCAAGTCGCGCGGCGGAATCGGTTTGGCGTGTAGTACCGCATCCAGCGTCATCAGCGAGTTATTCCCGGCAAACGGCTTCTTGCCGGTCGACATTTCATAAAGAACCACGCCAAACGAAAACAGATCGCTGCGCGCATCCACCATCTCGCTGCGCGCCTGCTCCGGCGACATGTAGACCGCCGTGCCCGGAATCACTCCTACCGCTGTCAGCGAGTTGTCGGCGCCGGCATCCTCTTCCGTGCCCAGGTGGTGAACCAGCTTCGCCAGCCCGAAGTCGAGCACCTTAACCTGCCCGGCCGGTGTCAGGAAAATATTTGCCGGCTTGATGTCGCGGTGCACAATGTTCTTCGCATGCGACGCCACCAGCGCGTCGGCCACCTGTACACCGACATCGAGCACCTTATCGATCTCCATCGGATGGCCGCCGATGTGCTGTTTCAGGCTCTCGCCCTCCAGCTTTTCCATCACGATGAACGGATGCCCGTTGTTGTCTTCAATGCCGTGAATGGTGCAGATGTTGGGGTGGTTCAGTTGCGACGCCGCTCGCGCCTCGCGGGTGAAGCGCTCCATCGATTTCGGGTCGCCGGTAAGATTTTCGGGAATGAATTTCAGCGCGACGTGCCGTCCCAGCTTCAGATCCTCGGCCTCGTACACCACACCCATACCACCGCCCCCAAGTTTGCCGAGAACGCGGTAATGGGAGACTTGCTGGCCGATCATGGGAGCGCGCGACTCCGCTCGGCGGTAATGTTAGGCCGCAATGGGACTCCGGTCAACTCCCCGAATCGCGCCGTCTAAAATGTAACCCGAGGGAAGGCCGTGGAGACACGTAGGATGTAACCCAACTCCAGCACAAAATTTTCAAGGAGAGTTGGGTTTGGGAAACGAGGCGAAGTGGGAGTACTTCCGGGTGATGTATGAGCGGTACCACAAGGCGGAACGGAAAGCGCGAGCGGTGCTGCTGGACGAGTTCTGCGT
>JASHOT010000413.1 GCA_030040965.1 Candidatus Sulfotelmatobacter sp.
GCAACGTGCTTCGCGGACGACATTCGGAGAATGCCGGAAAAGTGAAAGAACTGCTCGAAGCGCGAAAGGAACTTGCATGAGTGTCACGGCCTTTCTGACGGATGCCACGCTGTGCATCGGGTGCAAGGCGTGCGAAGTGGCCTGCAAGGAGTGGAACGAAGTTCCCGCCGATGGCATGGTGTGGAGCGGCCTTTCCTACGACCACACGCAGAGTCTGGGCGCATCGACGTGGCGGCATGTCATGTTTCTGGAGCAGCCGCAGCCGGCTGGGCCGCAAGTGGCCGATACGAACGATCCTTTCCGCTGGGTTTTTCTTTCCGATGTTTGCAAACATTGCGGCAACGCGGGTTGCCTCGAAGCTTGCCCGACCGGCTCGATCGTGCGCACGGAATTCGGCTCGGTCTTCGTGCAGAAAGACATCTGCAACGGTTGCGGATACTGCGTGGTCACTTGCCCGTTTGGAGTGATTGACCGTCGGCCCGACGATGGCCGGGCCTTCAAATGTACGTTCTGCTACGACCGGCAGAAGGTCGGTTTAATGCCTGCCTGCGCCAAGGCGTGCCCAACGCAATCCATTCAATTCGGCGAGATCGGGGAACTGCAGGAGCGCGCAAAGAATCGCGTCCACGAACTGCGCGAGCGAGGATACGCGGATGCTCGCCTGTATGATCCGCAGGAGACCAGCGTCGGCGGTGTGCATGCTTTTTTTGTGATTCAGGGAGAGCCGGAAAACTACAATCTGCCTCCGGCTCCTGAAGCGCCCGCGTCCTACTTGAAAGCTGCGTGGACCTCGGCTCTGGTTTCAGCCGCGATCGTGTTTGCAATAATCTGTCTGGCTTTTGCACTCTGAGCGCAACACCGGCTTGCCGTAGTCTTTCGGTCCACGCCGGGCCGACATCAATATGACATCCGGCAAAATCACCGAAGAGCGTCTCGACGAGATCCGAAAAGCGGCCGCCGACGTCACAACCCTTTCCGGCCAACGCGGTAACCCGGCGACCCAAGGTCTGATCCGCGGCAAGGACAGCTATTACGGCCTTCCCGTGCTGAAGCCGCCGGTGTGGACGTGGGAGATTCCGCTCTACCTTTTCCTCGGAGGGATTGCCGGCGTGTCGGCCTGCGAGGCATGCGTGGCGCAAATCTTCAGTCCCGATCCGGCGCTCATTCGCACCGCGCTGTGGATTGCTTTGGTAGGGGCTGCCATCTGCCCGCTGCTTCTAACCGCCGATCTGGGAAGGCCGGCGCGCTTTTTGGCGATGCTGCGGGTGGCGAAGATTCAATCGCCCATGTCGGTCGGCGTCTGGACGCTGGTTGCCTTTTCCGGTTGCGTGTTTGTCGGCTTGCTCGGCAACGAACTTTTTCTTCGGGGCTATACGGGCCCGCTCGTAGTAGGAGTTCGTCTGGCGGGCGAACTTACCGGCGCGCTCACCGGTTTAGTTCTTGCCGCTTATACGGGGGTGCTGATCGGCGCGACGGCAAATCCCGTCTGGTCGCACAACCGGCGCGCGCTTCCGCCGCATTTTCTGGCGGCGGCGCTGGGCGGCGCGGCTGGAATACTCGAATTGTTCGGTTTCTTCAATCGGCCGACGGAAATCATGGGCCTGGTTGCGGCGGCAGTGGAAACGCTGCTGGGCGTTCACTTCGAATTCAGCCGATTGCCGGTGAATGCGCCGCTTCATCGCGGCAAGAGCGCGTTGGCGTTTCGGATCGCAGGAGCGCTGGCGGGACCCGGCGCGCTGCTGTTGCGGCTTCTCTCCGATTCTGTTGCCGCTCGTCGAGCCGCAGCCATCTGTTTTCTGGCGGGGTCGCTCATCAGCCGCTATGCCTGGATTTGGGCCGGTGTCGCGTCCGCTCGCGATCCGGAAGCGCTGTTTCAGATCCAGCACAAGACGTGAGCGGTTATTCTTAGCGGAAATGCTGGAGCGCTCCTCATTTCGAAGGCAGGCTGCGGGAGAGTCTTGCGGCGAGCAACACAAAACTCTGGAGCACCAGCCGGAACAGTTTTACAACGAATAGCTTCGCTGCGCCGGTTGCTGTTAACGCTGACTCAAGGGACTGCTTAGGCCCTGAAATTAACCCCGAGAACGCCCCTGCAGGGACGAGGAAGTCGGGTCAATCGCAAGCAAACCACAAAAATGGCCTCGGGATGCAAATCCCCGAGGCCACAACACAGGGAGGAAAACCGTCTACGCAACTCTCTCAGCTTGCGGCTCCTGAGCCTTCGCGCGGAGCATCTGCGCGATCCGGGGCTAACAATCTTTGAATCTTTAACTTACAGACGCGGCTGAGGATGACTGGTTTTCATGGCCGCCACGCTACGCGCGACTCTAAGAGGCGTCAAGGGCCGACAGGACCGGCTCTCCGTAGGAAGCTCGCAGGCAGGACCGAAGATTGCAGCGATCCTTTCAGTAGTGGAAAGTTGCCGTAGATTGAAACTCCCAGTGCGCGACTATCTGGCTGCGGTTCTCCCAGGACTCGCTAGTGTCCCAATTCGACGGCTTCCTGAACTCAGCCCCGCAGCGTTGGCCACGCAGAAGTGCTGAGTGCATTGGCTGATTTCGACAGCAATCCGTGAAACCGATTCGGATTCTTCAATAGAGGCGGAAAGTTGTCTCCACGCTAAGTTGCACGTTTACGGGTCTTGCCTGCTTCTGTCCAGGCTGGAATTTCCACTGCTGGACTGCATTTACGGATTCTTCGTCTAGGCCAAGTCCCGCGGGTTCCACGACCTGGATGCCTCTTGGGTTGCCGTCTTTGTCGACGACGAGAGACATCTCAACTCGTCCCTCGAAGCCTACCAGTCTCGCCGCTTCTGAATATTGTGGATTAGGCGTCAGCAGCGGAGTCGGCGCTAAGATTCCATCCTGATGAGCCCGATATAAATCATTATGAAAGTTTGATTCAGGTTCTAGCTCACTATTCCCGCCAGCGAAGTAGGATTGCCAAAAGCTGGGTAGCACACCAAGCATCGACTCGCTTGAATTCAAAAAGATAGCCTCTGTGGCCAAAGAAATCTCTTCGTCGTCGGGGGATTCGGACGCGAGTTCAACGTCGATTTCCACTGGCTGTTCTGTTACTCGTTTCCAAAGTTGTCGGTTCCGATAAGTCTTAAACAGACCGGTCGCTTTTTCGCCATCACGAACACTCGCAATATCTCGTAATTGCTGCGTAAAGGGATCGAAAAACAGCCACACACGTCTCCCTTCAATTTTCATAACATGATCAGAGAAATTGATCCTCTTCACTTCGACGCGTCCGTCGACCGTCCACGGGCCCGCCTTCGCCTCACCAATCAGTTGTCCGTCAGGACCGAATCGCAGTTTCTCTCCACTGTAGGGCTGTCGGAGAGTCAAGATTTTGTTCTGATAGTCGGCGCTGACTTGTTTCTGCACATCATCCGCAGCCCAGAGGCTCTGGGCGCAGAGGGCACCTATTAACAAAGCGCCCGACAGCCGGGATGCGTTCAATCGTCGCATAAGGTCAAAATTGACCTCCGATTGGCTCAATGGTACCACCTCTGCTGTTGTTGACGAAATCTCGCGTTCGCGCTCATTGGCCACCTCGCAGGCGTGATTGAGGACCTCACCAATCGCGGCGCTCGTCAACCGTGTAGTTCCTTTGACGTTTACGATGCACTCGGGGTGGACCGCGTGCCCTTCAGCATCAGTCTTGCACGTTTTCAGGTCAATAGGCTTGCCACAAATTGCACAGAGCAGAGCGGGGTCCGGGTTAGTCATAACGAGTCTTTTCCGGGGAAGTCTAGTCGCGCAGTAGTCTTTTTGGCTAATCCCGTCAGGTGTTTGAGCTTTTCTTGGAAGTTGAAAAGGCTAGCATCTAATTCTGCAAGCAGTACATAGAGCCGGTGCGGGTCCGTCTCGCCGTTGTCAATGAAGTAGAAAACGGCTTTCTTGGCGGCCTTCACACTGGCTTCAGCGGATTGCAAGTTCGCAGGAATCGGACAGGCTTCTGGCGAATCCCATCTACGCTGGATGGATCGCGTCTGGTCAAAATCGTGTGCGCGGGATTCACGAAGCACTCATCTCTGACGCCACATTTCAAAAGGTGCAGGAGAAAATCGGAGGGAAAAGTGCTCCCCACAAACAGATCAGCGACGACTTTCCGCTGCGTGGTCTGGTGCGCTGTGCATCCTGCGGGAAGAACCTGACTTCTGGGTGGGTGAAGGGGCGAAAGGAAAGCAATCCCCGCTATTGGTGCTGGACAGCGGGATGCCGGAAAGTGGGAGTGAGCCGGGATGAACTGGAGGGGCAATTCCTTGCCCTCCTAAAGCTGATGGAGCCAACTGCACAGCTGATTGCGATGCTCCCGGTGATCGCAGCACGCGAATGGGAGACGAGGAAAGCACGTATCGCCAAGGACGCTGAGCAGCTCTCTAAGCGACTAGCAGATCAGACTACTTTGAACCAGCAAGCGATCCGTTCCAAGATCAGCGGTGAGATTTCTGCTGAGGACTTCCAGCTAATAAAAGCGAACATTGCCACCGAGGAAGCCCGAATCAAAGAGCAGATAAACGCTTTGGATTCAGAACGATCCGCTATGCAAGACCTGATCCAGCAAGCACAGGCTCAATCGCTTGATCTGGTGGCAGCATGGCGCAACGGGAGCACCTCTCAGAAGCAAGAGCTGGTGCGTGGGTTCTTCCCACACGGGGTTGCCGTTCAGCAAGGAAAGGAAGTTCTTTGAACCGGGGAACGCTGAGCTAAGGGATATGCAGCTCAGATGGTTACAGGCAAACCTGATCGATGGAGAGGCCGAAAAAAACATTGGAGCGGGAGACGGGATTTGAACCCGCGACTTCGACCTTGGCAAGGTCGCACTCTACCGCTGAGTTACTCCCGCTCAGCAGTTGACATTGTACCGCATTTTCCTGCCGCGTCGACTCGCGACGCTTCCACCGTAGACTATGGACTTCTGGCCGCTAGGCCAGTTCCACTTCGATCTTCTTCGTCTTGCGATCGATCTTCACGATGCGGAAACTGCGCACCTGTCCGGCGCGAGCCGACTCGCTCTTTGGCGTTGAGCTGGGCCCGCTTTTCCACCTCGCTTGCAGCATCGAGCTTAGAGATGACAGGTCTGCTTTTGCTTCTTTCGATGCCTCACTCTTTGCGGGACTCGACGTACTCTGTGATGCCACGCGGCATAAGGCATGGATGCCATCACCCAATTCCACACGGGACTCATCGGTGAATCTTCCTGTGACCACGTCGCCCTCTTTGTGCTCTTCCAGATACTCGTCGATTCCTGTCGGCACCAGTTGCTTCATGCTTAATCGCATCTGGCGTTTGTCGGCATCGATGCCGATGACCAGCGCCTGCACGGTTTGTGCCACGTGCAAAACGTCGGCGGGCTGATTGATTCGCTTCTCCGCGCTGATCTCGCTCACATGCACCATGCCTTCGACTCCCTCGGCAAGCTGCACAAACGCGCCAAACTTGGTAAGGCTGGTGACCGGCCCGGTAATCGCCGTCCCGACAGGAAAGCGCTGCGGCGCGTCGGCCCAGGGATCTCCCAGCGCCTGTTTGAGACCGAGGGAAATGCGGCGTTCCGCGGCGTTTACTCCCAGCACGACAACCTCCACGGTCTCTCCCGGTTTCACCACGTCGCTGGTCTTGCGGACTTTGCCCTTGGCCCACGACATCTCTGAGATATGAATCAATCCCTCGATGCCGGAGTCGAGTTCGACGAAGGCGCCGAAGTCCATAAGCCGGGTCACCGTGCCGCGAACGCGATCGCCCGCTTTATATTTTTGCCCGACCGCGTCCCAGGGATGCGGTTGCAGTTGCTTCATGCCGACGGAAATTCGCCGCTTGTCTGCATCGCCGGCAAGTTTTAGCACCTTCACATCTACTTGCTGCCCCACCGACAGAACATCCGCGGGCTTGCTGATCCGGCTCCAGGCGATGTCGCCCACATGCAGCAAGGCATCGACTCCGCCGATGTCAATAAACGCGCCGTAGTCGGTCAGGCTGCGCACGGTGCCGCTCAGCACGTCGCCCTCTTTGATTTGCGAATAGAGCCGGTCTTTGGCCGAGCGTTCCTCTTCTTCCGCGATCGCGCGCCGATCGACCACGACATCTTCATCCGCGACATCGAGCTTGATAATGCGGCAGCGAATTTCATGCCCGACCAGGTTTTCCATCTCGGCGGCGTCGCGAACTCCGCTGCGCGAGGCCGGCATAAACGCCCGCACCCCCACGTCGACGCTAAAACCGCCTTTTACCACCGCGGTAACTTTTCCCAACACGGCGGCTTTATCGCGAAAGGCCTTTTCGAGCGCGTCCCAATCCATGGGGCGCTCGACTTTGAACCGGGAAAGTTCGTAATAGCCATCAGGATCGCGGCCCTTGATGCTGACCGAAACCTTGTCGCCCGGTTTCAAAGTTTCGCCACCCAGAGCCGTCAGGGGCAAAATTCCCTCGGACTTATAACCGATGTCGAAGAACACAGCTTCCGCCGTCACGGCAATAACTGTTCCCTTGATCTGCTTCGTGTCGGCGGCTTGTCGGGCGTGGGTTTTTTGGTATTGGGCAAAAATCTCGCCGAAGGATTCTGTGGTTTCGGCGCCAGCTTGATTTTCTGGAGTTTCTGGATTAGGCATGAAACGTTGCGTCGCGTGTCGCTGAATTTATGTTGGTTCTAGGATAACATCGCGATTGGATCAGCGTTGCCCTTGTTAGGTTCAACGTTTGATTGAGACAAATCGCCGACCGAGAATCAGAGTGACTTCAAGGCGTGCGATCGGGATCGCGCCTCATATGGAACTTGCGCTCCTCCTCCCCCACGATTCGGAAGCCGAGCCTTTCATAGAGGTGTCTGGCAGGGTTAATCTTGACGACATCCAATCGTATTGCCTGATTCAGCCATTCCGCCTCTTTCATCAAGTGTTTCATCACCTCAGTGCCGATCCCACAGCGTTGATGCGCGCGCTCAACGAATAGCTGTGCCAGAAAGAGATCGTCATCTCGACTGAAACTTTGCAGCCATCCGACATCAGCGCCGTCAAGCGTAATTACGCGGACCTGTGTTTCGTTCCACTGCTGTAGAAAGCTTTCTGCCTGCACCACCTCATCCAGATGCAACTCGCGAATGATCCACTCCATTTCCGCGAAATAGATGCGCCTGCAATAGTCAAAATCCTGACCCAGAGCTGGGCGGAATGCAATCAGCATCCGTCTGACCTTAAGTTGAGTTGACCCTAACTTAAACGAAACTGCTTAAGTGAGCGGGTCTTGTTCCCTTGGTTGAGTTGGCCTTGCTTCAGCGCCCGACCCACTGCGGATCTTCCTCCGGCCCCACGATCTGCCCGTCGCGCATATGGATGATGCGGTCGCCATACTTGGCCGCCTCGGGATTATGGGTGATCATCAGCACCGTTTGGCCCAGTTCCTGATTGGACTTTCGCAACATGCTGAGCACGACGTCGGAGTTCTTCGTATCCAGATTGCCGGTAGGTTCATCGGCCAGAACGACGGAGGGCTTGTTGATCAGGGCACGGGCCAGCGCGACCCGCTGCTGTTCGCCACCGGAAAGTTCGGAGGGGCGATGCGCCAGGCGCTTTGACAATCCCAGCAGTTCGGTGATGCGGTCAAAGTGGGCTGAGTCGTGATCGCCATTGCCCGAGATTTCTTTCGCGATCAGGATGTTCGAGCGCGCATCGAGCGTGGGCAACAGGTTGAACTTCTGGAATACGAATCCGATCTTGCGTTTGCGCATGCGCGTCCGCTCGGCGTCGGAAAGCGAAGCGAGATCTTCGCCATCGAGCGTCACGCTGCCACCATCGGCGCGAGTCAACCCACCCAGCAAATAGAACAGCGTCGATTTCCCGCTGCCCGAAGGCCCAACCACACTGACAAACTCGCCCTTGCCAACGCTGAAAGAAATTCCGCGCAGCGCCTCAACCTCAATTTTGCCCACGTGATAGGTCTTGCGCAGGTCTTTTGCTTCAATGAATGCTTCGCCCATGCCTGACAAGAATCTTACACGAAGGAGCGCGCTTACCCGGGTTGGGCGGCGTTTTGAAGATTTCAACGTAGGTTTGCGTTCGATGTTCTACGCCACGCCGGCCTGCCGCGCCATGGCCGCCGGTCGCTCCATCATGCGCTTGGGTCCACGCTTGCGCACGAGCAATTGGCGCACTCGTTCCAGCAGGTCGACGGTCGAATACATTCCTTTGGTCAGGAAGACGTCGGCCTGAGAGTCGTGGTCATAAATTCGGACTTTGCTGGAGATGAGAATGGCGGGAGTATGCGGCGAAACTTCTTTGATCTTCGCGATTAATTGCGGTCCGTCAACTCCCGGCATCGCCATGTCGGTAATGACCAGGTCGATTCCCCCGCGCTGGAAGCGCTCGAGGGCGTCTTCGCCTCGGGAGACGCAAACCACCCGGTAGCCGCGCGTCTCCAGGACAATCTTGCGATAGGAAAGAGTCTGTTCGTTGTCATCAACACATAGAATGGTGCGTTTCGGTTTCATCCGCCTTCCGCAACCTGTTGCCGCGATCGTGGCGCTGATCGCCATGCAACCAAGGCTTTTCTCAATATGAAGAGTGTCAGAGCGAAATGCATCGTAACCAGAAGGAGCGTGCCTGTAAAGTGCCAAGCATGCTAATGGTACTTTCTGCCTATTGACTTTCCAACGGGAGGATGCGCGCCAATGTTCTTCGCACTTTTCGCCCTACATCTTAAAGGAAAATTTCTCCTCGTATCACTTCCACCGCATTGCCGCCAACTCGAACATTAACTACGCGGTTATTATTGTGCGAGGCGCGAACGAAAATCCGGCTCGGACGCCGCATTTCGATTCCCTGTTCGATCAGAACCCGCTCGTCCGGTTTGGCCACGCGGTGGGCTACCATCCAGGCGGCTGTGCACCCGGCCGCTGATCCGGTCGCCGGATCTTCGCCGTTGTAGAACAACATGCGGGCGTGCAATCGGGCGGCGCCATCAACCGTCTCACGCGAAACAAAGTAAAAGAACTTTCCACCAGTCTTCTCTGCGTATTCGCTGGCGCGGCGCAAATCGACCTGCAAATTCTGGATCACCGCCAGCGATCTCAACGGCACCACAGTGAAGGTCAAACCGGTCGAAACCGTTTCAATCGGCAATTCGGAGTCGAAATCTTCCAGGTGCAATCCCGTCGCTATGGCGACCGCTTCCCGGCTGTGCTGCATCCCAAACGCGGGCTCGCCTTGCGTCATCTCTCCGAAAACCGGCTTCCCCGGATCCTGCTCGAATCGCACCGGAACTTTTCCCACCTTCAAATCGAGCATAATTTCGTGCGTGTCCGCTTGGCCGCGAAGTGCGAATGCCGTTCCCAGCGTCGGATGTCCAGCGAACGGCAGCTCTTCCTGAATCGTGAAAATCCGCACGCGGATTCCACGCTCCTTTTCGATTTCCCTTTCGCGAGGAAAGATGAAGGTCGTCTCGGATAGATTCATCTCGTTTGCGACCGCCTGCATTTCGGCGTCACTCAACGTCCGCGCATCGAAAAAGACCGCCAGCGAATTCCCTTCCAGTGGAGTGGAGGAAAATACGTCCCACTGCGCCATTACCAGCTTTCGAGTGGACCGGCTCATCGCAACCCCCGGCTTGCAACGTCTTGCCCAAAGATGAAACCATGCCGGGCCACGATGCACAAAATGTGCGGGGTTCAGCGGGTCTTTTTTGTGAAAGGAGTTTGACAGGGCCGACGGCGGCTTCTATCCTTGGGACATGATTTTGTTTCCTTCCGCACTCCGCGCCCTGTGTTGTTGTAATCGGGCGCTGGCGTGTGGGTAGGGACTTTTCAAGACATTTTTTCCCGACCCACCCGGCGACCTGGGTGGGTCTTTCGTTTTTCAGGCGCTATTTTGCCGGAGGAGCAAGAACGCGAACTGGAAAGAGCGCAAACTCAAGTAAGATGATAGACTTTAAATCCACGAGGAGAGATCTTATGACTACGGCAGTTGCCAACGAGGCCAACAGCATTCCCCGCATCAACGACACTGCACCCGACTTCACCGCCGAAACCACCCAGGGCACGATCCATTTCCATGAGTGGATCGGCGACGGATGGGCTGTTCTGTTTTCCCATCCCAAGGATTTCACACCTGTCTGCACGACCGAACTCGGCTACATGGCGAAACTGCAGCCGGAGTTCGCGAAGCGCAACACGAAGATCATCGGACTCAGCGTCGACCCCGTTTCCAGCCACCAGAAATGGGAAGGCGACATCGAAGAGACTCAGGGCTCCAAAGTGAATTACCCGATGATCGGTGACCCGCAGCTGAAGGTCGCAAAGCTCTACGGCATGCTTCCTGCCGGCGCCGGAGAATCGTGCGAAGGCCGCACACCGGCCGACAACGCGACCGTGCGCACCGTCTTCGTCATCGGTCCCGACAAGAAGATCAAATTGCAGATCAGTTATCCCATGACCACGGGGCGCAACTTCGACGAAATCCTGCGCGTGATCGACTCTTTGCAGCTCACCGCCAAGCACAAGGTCGCGACACCGGTGAACTGGAAGCCGGGCGATGACGTGATCCTCACCGCAGCCGTGTCGAACGATGAAGCGGCACAGAAGTTTCCCGGCTTCAGGACGATCAAGCCGTATATGCGGGTGGCCAAGCAGCCACAGTAAGAACGCGTGTGGCGCGGGCACACCTGCGGCGTGCTCGCATGACTCGCGCGAAACACGATTGAAAGGCACGCTCGAAGCCGAGCCGCCAATGCTCGCATTTGCGAACGGGAACCGGCCACGGATATAACAGTCCGTGGCCTCTGATTTGTAGAAGGGGAAGCGCATGCGGTCCGGTGATCGTCCCGGTCTTCAAAACCGGCGGGCGGCAGGTGACCCTGTCGCCGGTGGGTTCGACCCCCACTCGCTTCCGCCAAGTTTCCTGGCGCTCAACGGCGCTTCATAACGACGGCGTCAGTATCGTCGTGCAACTCACCACGCGCCACCGGGGCGAACTGAGCCAAGGAATGAAACTGAAGTCGGTCGCCCTCGATGGCGGTGTGGTCTATCTGAGTAACATGGTTTCCAGCAACGAGAACATAATAAAATTGCGTGCCAGGCGCACGATCAGGAAGGTGTCTAACTCCGTGCTCAAAAAACTTTCCGATGAATTCTACGAACTGACCATCCTGCCGACGGCCGTCGAGAGCGGCTCTGGCTACCGCAGCGTGCAGGCGGATGTAACGTTCTCTGCGCGAGAATGAAATGAAACAGTTTTCCAGTGCCTCGATTTTGCTGCTGCTTTGTCGCTGGCTCGTCCCTGCCCAAGCTCAGATTTCTTCCCTGGCAACATTGCACGATTTTGCTGGCGGATCAAAACTGGCCCAACCAGCCATTTCTCGCGAGGTGGTGACGGACAAGCCCTTCTCTGTGGTTGGCCCGCGTGGTGCGTTGCTCGGTCAGCAGAACGGAATCTATGAGGCGTGGATTTTCCCCTGGAAAATTATCAGCGGAATGCGCATTACGGCCGAGATGCAGGACTATCCCGTAACCATCGACGTCAACCAGCACGCTGCGTGGGTTGACGTAACGCCCGATCACACGACCATCACCTACTCCCACGCGAACTTCACGGTGAAGCAGATCATGACAGCACCAAAGGAGACGCCAGATTACGCAGGCGTGCTGGTCTGTTACAAGATTCAAGCGGTGCGGCCGATTACGCTGACTTTCAGCTTTGAGCCAGTAATGCAGCGCATGTGGCCGGCGGAATCCGGAGACCATCCCTCGCCGGAGTGGGTGCGCACCGCAGGCGGATCGGGATTCTACATTCTTCATGACGCTTTTCCCGATCACTACGCTGCTCTGGCCATGCCGCGCGCCGAACCCGGCATTCTTCCGCCTTATCAGGAGCGGGCCGCCGCTTGGCCACTGCAATTTGTCTTGCATTACGATCCCAGGAAGGACGCGGACAAGCTCTTTCCTTTGTTGGTCACCTTTGCCGGTCATACGCAGGGCGTCTTCAAAGAGGAGGTCGCCAAAGGCTTGTCTGCTCTCGATAGCGTCGCCGAGTCGATCTACCGGAAAAATGAGAGTTACTATCAAGCCTTTCTTGCGCAATACACGAGCATCGACACTCCCGATCCCGAGTTGAACGCCGAATTCAGCTGGGCGGAAACCGCGATTGACCAGTTGCGCGTGCGCACGCAAGAAGACAGAAACAGGGAAGCGCTCACTGCCGGTTTTGTCGCTTCCGGAGATTCGGCCCGACCGGGCTTCGGATGGTTTTTTGGGCGCGACGCGCTCTGGTCACTCTATGCGGTCAACAGTTATGGCGATTTCGAAACGACGCGGCAGGAGATTGCGTTCCTGCTGCAACACCAGCGGGCGGACGGCAAGATCATGCATGAGTGGTCGCAAACCGCGGGGATGGTGGACTGGAAATCGTTGCCTTACGAATACGCGGCCGCTGATTCGACACCTTTACTGCTGATGGCTGTGGATGATTATTTGAAAATCAGTGGCGATGCGGCCTTTGTTCGAGCTAACTGGGATGCGCTGGCGCGGGCGTGGCAATTTGAAACCTCTCACGTTTCTGTCGGCGGAATTTACAACAATCAGCAAGGCTCCGGATGGGTGGAGTCCTGGGTTCCGTCAATGCCACACCAGGAGATTTACTTAGCCGCTTTGGACGAGCAAGCGAGCTTGGCTTTTGCCGATCTCGCCCAAACGTCAGGACACAGTGATCTCGCGCAATCGGCGAAGCAACGCGCAGTTAAAATCGGTGATGTCATCGAAAAGGAGTATTTTCTTGCGGCAACTGGATTCTATGCGTTCAGCCACAACGATGATGGCTCAACCGACGATACCCCCACAATTTTTCCTTCCGTTGCATGGTGGGACGGAAGCTTCAAGCTCGGCCATACCGATCCAATGTTCACCCGGTGGGCATCGAGCGAATTTTCCACCGACTGGGGTACACGCATTCTGAGCGATCGGGTGAGCTTCTACGACCCTATCAGCTATCACCAGGGAACGGTGTGGCCGCTATATACAGGATGGGCTTCGCTGGCGGAGTATCGCGCCGGATATGTGTTATCGGGCTACGCTCACCTGATGCAGAACGCCAATCTCACGTGGGCGCAAGACCCGGGTTCTGTGACCGAATTGCTCTCCGGACAGTTTTACCAGGCTCTGGGGCGAAGTACGGCGCATCAGCTCTGGTCGTCCGCTATGGTAATTTCGCCCGTTCTGCGCGGGATGTTCGGGCTGGAGTGGAACGCTGCCAGTCACACGTTGACCATTACACCGCATCTTCCGGCGGATTGGAAAACTGCGACCATTCACCACCTCCCGTTCGGAGAAAGCGATGTTGACCTGACCTTCACCCGCCGCGGTCGGGATCTGATTGTTCAGGCCTCCGGTACGTCAGCGGAGAAGATGCATCTGCAATCGCGGGCTGTGGGCGCCCGAATCGAAGGCGCGACGCTGAACATCCCTTTACCAGCGGCGGAGGTTGCCATCGCGGCGCACTTGCCAGCCTTCGGCCAGGAAACGCGGCAAATGAAAGTTCTCAATCAGCAGAGCACATCGAATGGGATTACATTGACTCTTGCCGCGCCGGCATTGAGCCGTCAAACACTGGTGCTCCGACAAAATATCGCAAACATGAAAGTTCACGCGGAAGGCGCGCAGATTGGAGCGGCCATCGACGGACTGCAGAGCATAACGGTCGACTTCCCAGTCGGCGAAGGCTACGTAACCAAGACGGTTAAATTTTCGTGGTAATTTCGTCGCGCGCGATTTCAGTTCTGACCGTCAGCACGCGGAATCGCACCGCTCCATTACACTGGCATCACGGAGCTCTTCTACAGATGAGCTGTAAAAAACTCGCACTATAATATTTGGATAGAAGGGCCATCTGTGCCGTCGCCTATCGAATTGACCCGGAACGCCGTCCAGCATGGACGCGACAAGAAGCGGAACAATGCAATCGCCGCTATTTTGTGTGGAGCAGTACCGGCTGTCGTCCTGGGACTGCGTTATTCCTCCCATTCGTGGAGTTCGTGGCTTATCGGTCTGATCGTTGGTTTGATCTGGGGAAATGCTTTCGAATACGCCTATCATCGTTGGCTGCTACATGAATCTCGCTCTTCTCATGCGGCCAGTCATCGCGAGCACCACGTTCAGATCGGAACGCCCGAGCAAGCAGAATATGTCGCTCTCATCACCTCTCCGGTGAATATTGCTCTTTTGTTCCTAATTAACGGCCTTCCAGCCGTTCTGATTGCTTTCCTGGTCGGCCTCCGGCAACTACCGCCCGGTATCTTCGTTGGTTGGGCGGTCTACGTGATTACGACGGAAGAGGTACATTGGCGCATTCACATGGATGAGTGGCTTCCGCCAGGCCTCGGATTCGCGCGTGCTTATCACATGAGTCATCACGATCGGCCGAACAGCCGCTACAACGTGTTTCTGCCGATATTCGATTGCCTGTTCGGAAACGCAGGCCGGGGAAAAAGCGAACTGCCTGTCTGAACCGCAGCTTTATCCATGTAAGCTTTATCCCCTTAAACTCCGTGGTGCACCAACGATCTTCTTGACAGTCGCGATCAAAAGAAGCACTATTGTTGCCCGTATTAAATCCATTTAATACGGTCTGATTCTTCTTTCCGTGAGGTCCCGCCGTGCTTTACAAATCCCTTCGCCTCACTTCCGCCGCCATATTGCTCACACTCGCGTTCGCCAACTGTGTGCAGGCGCAGTCTTCTTATGTTCGAGTGAGTCAGGTTGGATACGAAGCCGGTAAATCTCCGTTTCGCGCCTATCTGATGTCCACTTCTATGCAGAGTGGAGCGACTTTCAAGGTCATCAATTCGCAAGGGGTTGTGGCTGACTCGGGCTCGGCCGGTCCGCTGGTGGGCACGTGGAGCCATAGCAGCACCGTCGTCTATTCCGTCTATGCCATCGACTTCAGCGCTCCAGCCGGCGAAATCTACACGATTTCAGTTTCCGACGGCGCAACTTCGCCCACGTTTGCTGTGGATGCGCCGCAGGTTCTCTATCCAGGTCTGTTGCTGAACACGCTATTTTTCTACGAGACCGAGCGCGATGGCCCGGACTTCATCCCGAACGCGCTGCGCACCGCACCAGGACATCTGAAAGACGAGCATGCGCGTGTCTACCTGACTCCGCCGCTCGACAGCAATGATTTCGTCGACAACATTCCTCCCGCGCCGCCACTTTCCTCCGCGCAAGTTCCGCATATCGACGCCTCCGGCGGATGGTGGGACGCCGGCGACTACATGAAATATGTCGAGACCGTCAGCTATACGACGGCGCTCATGCAAATCGGAGTGCGCGATTTTCCCGGCCAGATGGGGCACGATGCGCCGTTAAATCCTCTGGCGCCTCCAGGCTCAATTTCTTATGCCGGCAACAGCGGAGCGGGCGCCCCTGCTTCCTCCGATTTCACTCGCGAGGCAGGCTTTGGCATCGACTGGCTGCTTAAGGTGTGGGATGACCGCACGCAAACGCTTTACTATCAGGTCGACAATTCGCAGGATTGGGATTACTACGGTGAAGGCGATCCCAGTTCGGCCACGGGCAACTGCGGAGGGACTTATGTAACGCCATACTGCCTGATCACCGAATACGACATCTGGACCTTGCCGCAGGCCGCTGATCATTATCGCCAGTCTGGAGACCCGGAGGCTTGCGATCCTTACACCACATTTTTTATCTGTTATCGTCCCGTGTTTGTGGCTGGATCCGCCGGCTCGCCCATCAGTCCCAACCTCGCCGGGCGTCTTACGGCGGATTTCGCACTCTGTTATCAGTTGAATCATCGTAGTGATCCCGTGCTCGCGAACCGCTGCCTGAAAAATGCCGAGGATATTTTTTCTCTCGCCGATCTTTCTTTTGCGGATCCAGCTCCGTCCGGCTCAGGGTCAGGCAACTGCAATGGTTGCTTGCTCACCATCGTTCCCTTCGACGGCTATCCCGAAACCGTTTGGGACGATGACATGGAGCTGGGCGCGACCGAGCTCTATTTCGCGGAGAGATCGGCTGAGTACGAATCTGCCGGGAACGAGTCCGCTTCGAATCTTCCTCATCGGGACGCCGATTACTATCTCCGCCGTGCGGCGGAATTTGCCCATCGTTATGTAACGAATATCTACGATGCCGGCTATACCGATACGTTGAATCTTTACGACGTAAGCGGTCTTGCCCACTTCGAACTCTATCGTGCATTGCAAATGGCGGGAGATCCCGCGGGCCTTGCCGTTACGCAATGGTCCATCCGGCAGCAGCTTTTGCGGCAAGTCAACGACGCGGTTACCGCATCGGCCACCGATGCCTGGGGCTTCGGATATCAATGGAGCTACGGAGACACAACTTCGCACGGCGCAGGATTGTCGGTCATGGCGAGCGAGGCGTACTGGCTGACTCATTCCGCCGTCTACGACACCTTTTCTCAACGATGGCTGGCCAACATTCTCGGCGCCAATGCCTGGGGATCGTCGTTCATTGTGGGCGACGGCAGCACGTTTCCCAATTGCATTCAGCATCAGGTGGCCAATCTGGCCGGCGCGCTCAACGGCACTTCCGGAGGCACGCCGGTGCTTTGGGGCGCGGCCTCCGAAGGTCCCGCCAGTTACGCCACGTCAGGCCTGCTGGGGGGAATGATTCTTTGCCCCGCGAACGGTGTCGACGAATTTCGAAAATTTAACGGCAACGACGGCACATACAACTCGTCGCAAACAGCCGTGTACCGTGACAATGTGCAGTCCTACAGCACAACCGAACCTGCCATCGACCTCACTTCCACCTCGTTTCTGATGTGGTCGTGGAGACTGGCCGGGCACCCTGCGTTCTAAGGAAAGCGTCGCCGGCAACGGAGTACCGCAGCGTCAACACTAAAGTAATCGCAAGGGTTCGCACTTCAGGCGATACCATTGGAACGCACCATGCGCCCCCACACGAGTGCCGGAGGCCTCATGCGGAACCCCAAATCTCTTCTCGCAGTTGCTGCCGTCGCTTTCGCCTTCGTTGCCTTCGCTCGCGCGCAGGACGATTCGCCTTCGCTTGGCGATGTCGCCCGCCAGGCGCGACAGCAAAGGCAACAGAAAGAGAACGCCGCGGCCGACAGTTCCAGCCCACCCGCGAAAGACAGCACAGCAACCGCGCCAAACAATAACAATAACGATGCCACGAATAAAGACGCGCAACCCAGCAGCGCTTCCAATGGCAAGCCTGGCAAGCCAGCCGCAGGCGCTTCGCCCGCTGCTCCGGCCGCGAAGGCGCCCAAGCATGTCTTTACCAACGACGAAATTCCTTCGAAGGGTGGGCCGACCGGTTATCGTCCTCCTATCGGTCCAAGCAGTTCCAACCAGCCCGGCTCCCCCGATCCCGGGAAGGTTTCGCCCGAGGTTTGGACAGCTCAAATCCAGGCGGCGAAGAATGCAGTCTCTGGCTTGGAAATTCAGATCCAGCAGTTAAGCGATTCCATCCAATACGCGGGCGCCAACTGTGTTTCAAACTGCGCGCAGTGGAATGAGCAGCAAAAACGGAAGCAGGATCAGGTTGAAACGATGAAAAGCCAACTGGGGCAGGCCCAGCAGCGCCTTGAAGAACTCCAGGAAGGGGCTCGACAGCAAGGCTACGGCAGTTCTGTTTACGATCCCTAAGTCAAATCCATCCTCAACGTTCTTTTCCTCGCCAATTATGCAGCAATCCCATTTACCTCATTCAACTTCTCATGCGAAAGTAATTTTGTGCCTCTAGTTGTTCGTCCTTCTCCCATTCACTCGGTCGGCGTTTACACCACCACGCCTATTCGCAAGGGCGCTCGCGTGGTCGAATACGCCGGTCCGCGCATTACACCTGAAGAGGCCGACCGCCTCTACGACGGGGCGCCGCGCACCTATTTATACGGGCTGGAAGACGGCCAAACCGTGATCGACGGCGAAGGTCTCGGCGCCTATCTCAATCACTCCTGCGATCCCAACTGCGAAATCGATGAGATCAAAGGACGTGCCTGGCTCTTCGCGCTCCGCGACATTGCCGCTGGCGAAGAACTTGTCTGGGATTACAACCTTTACGATGACGAAGCTCCCGCACCCTGCCACTGCGGCTCGCCCAGGTGTCGCGGCACCATGTATTCCCGCGAATGGATGGCGCGCATGCGCCGCAAAGCGCGAAAGAAAAAAGCAGCGAGCAAATGAGCATCGGCCGAGTAGAAGATCCCGACAGAAACTGAAAAAGTGGGGTCTAGCGATGCTGGTCGCGCCGGCGCAGGTAGTCGATGAACATCTGCTCGACCGGCTTGTCGTACGCCATGAGAACGTGACGCACGGTGTGTCCGCTGACGAAGTGGCAGACTTCTTCGGCAAGATTCTTGGCGTGATCGCCGGCGCGCTCAAGCGATTGCGTCATGAAAATGACTTGCAGGCTGGCCTGGCGGTGAACGTTCTCGGGATTCTCGATGTGGCGTAGGAAAATCAGATTGCGCAGGCGATCCATTTCGGCGTCGGCGCGAAGAACGTCGACGGCTTTGCTAACGTCGCGGGCGGAAAACGCTGCGCCGCAGTCGGTGAGCATTTTCTCGAGGATCGTCGCCATCTGGGTGAGGTCGCGCGTATCCTCCGAGTCGATGCGGCCTCCAGCGGCCTGAGCGCTATTGGCGAAGCTGAGTAGCAGGTCGCCGATACGCTCCAGACCGATCATGAATTTCATGCAGGCGAGGAGTTCGCGAGCCTCGGCCGGACCAACCTCGGTGATCGCGGTCGTCACGCCTGAATCAATTTCCATGTCGAGGGTGTCGAGTTCGCGCTCGCGCTGGCGCAGGGAGTTGAGCAGGGTATTGGAGCCGGTAGCGATGCCTTCGGCTGCGGCCCCGGCGGCCTCCTGGGTGAGGCGACAGGCTTCGACGGTGCGCCGCACGATGTAGTGATGCGCCGGTTCGGGATCGGGAGTCTTGACTGCACTGCTCATAATTGTGTCCGCCGGGCCAGCACGCGCACGAGGAGGCGAAGGAGCATCGCCGTGGGTCTGCCGTGCATGGGAATGGATCGCCAACCGCTCCAGCATAAGTTTAATCGCCAAACCGCTGGTTAAAAAGCTGTGAATTTTGGGTAATTTTTCGTGGGATTGATCCTGAAAGCGCAAGGTCCTCGATTCGGCGAAAAGCCCGATTGGGACGACCCTCCATAATTCCGGATCGAGAACCTAGACTCCCCCACCCCTGTCGCAGAACGCGCGACAAGGGTGGGGCAACCGTTTATTCGCTCAGAACGAATACTTCAGCGAGAGCTGGATCAGGCGGGGCGTCCCTACTGTGGATGTAATGGGAGCCGAGCCAGAGCCGGGCGTTGATCCGACGGCCGGAGCTGCAGGGTTCGCAAACGACGGGTGGTTGAAGATGTTGAAGAAGTCGGCGCGGAAGCGCAGTCCTTGTCCTTCGGTGATGCGGAATATCTTGCCCAGAGTGAAATCCACGTTTTTCTGCGGCGGGCCAATAATGCAGTTGCGCGGCGTGTTGCCGTAGAGAGTTCCGTCGCTGGGGTTGCCGTTGGCGAGCGTGGCGGTGGGATCAGGCTGATAAGCGGCGGTGTTGACCCAGTTAGGGATACGCGAAGTGACACTTCCGGAACTCGCCGCGTTCGAGCAACTGTATCCACCAACAAACGTCGCTGTGGACGACGGGCTGGCGAGGGCATACGCGCTGCCGCCGGCTGGATCGAAGACGGAGAACGGAGTTCCCGATTGCAGGATCATCACGCCCGATACCTCCCATCCGTAGAGAGCTGTTCGTTCAATTCCGTTAGAACTGGAGAAGAACGGGAGCTGATATACGCCGCTGGCAACAAAGCGCTGCCGGCGGTCGAAGTCCGAGAGTCCGCGGGAGGCGGCTGCATCCGTTTGATTGTTGACGCGGGTGACGAAGGCGACCGATGCGGTGGAAACGTCGTCGATCGATTTTGCCCAGGTGTAGGCGCTCTGAAAATACAGTCCTTTGGCGAAATGATGAGCGAGCGTCGCTTGCAGCGCGCTGTAGTGCGAGTCGGAGTTGGGAGCGAAGTCTTCGAAATCCGAGGGTGCAATGCCGAGGTAAGGCGCGCGCGCGCTGACATTCTCAGCGGTTGAGTCGACGACCTGGCAGGAAAATCCCGCGCCCTGAAGATTCGTGCAGCCCGTTCCGGTGATGGTGACCGGATTTGCCGCCGTGGCCAGCGTGGCCTGATCCGGATCGTAGGTGGAACGCAGGCGCGAGCCCTTGGTGCCGACATAACCCAGTTCAGCGAACCACTCGTGTCCGAGAGCGCGCTGGAGGGTGAAATTCCACTGCTGCGTCGTGCCTACGACCCAGTGCAAAGGGACGGCGAGCTGAATGAGACTGTTGACGTTCCCAGTAAAGAGGGCGAGACATTCATCGGGATTATCAGTGGCCGCGTTGAATCCGTTGGGGCAGAACGGCGGAACCGGAAAAGCCGTCAGATACCCAGTCATGAACGCCGCGCTAGGTGCGTAGGCCTGAGTGGGAGTCGCACCGAGAGCTGGAATGCCCTGAAATACTGGGCTGGGCACAAACAAATTTGCGAGACTTCCTGGGCCGGGCAAGAAGTTGACTCCGAATGGGTACGCGGGCGGAGTGATGGCAAGGTTGTCGGCAGCGCCGAGGTCCTCACGAACGGAGTAGATGCCGTATCCGCCGCGGATGGAAGTGTTGTGATGACCGCCGATATCGTAGGCAAAGCCGATGCGCGGCTCGAACACGGTGGCGTATTCATTGCCGAGGCCGGCAGCGTTTTCAGTTCCGGTCACACCCGAAAGGCCGAACTTGTCCACGCACGTAGGCCATAGATAAGGCTGACCGGTGGTATTGGCGAGTTCAGGATTCGTATTGCCGGTGTGGCAAAGCAAATCGTAGGGCGCACCTACGAATTCATTGCGCACACCGAGATTGAGAGTGAGGTCTTTGCGGACGCGATAGTCCTCCTGCGCAAACCAGGCATAGCTGGGAATACGGTAATCGTGATTGCCCAGGCCGCCGCCGCCTTCGCCAAAATATGGGGATCCGGCGAGGAAGCTTTGGAAATCCGTGTTGGTGGTGGGAGGCGCAAAGAAGACGAGTCCGTTGTCAGCGATGGGCAGGCTGCGGCGGAGGGCAACGTGATCGATTTCGCCGCCGAACCGGAGTTGGTGCGGCCCGTGCGTCCAGCTCAGCGTGTCGATGATCGTCCAATTGTCGGAAAGCGCAGATTGTAGCTGAGTTGGATAAGCGCCAAAGCCCCAGGTTCCAAATTGCAGGCGGTAAATGTTGGGATCGCCAGCCTGACCGTTCACTCCTACCGCCGTAGGCAGATTGATGCCGACTTCGGCATTGGTGATGGGCGGTTCATTGTTGAGGCGGTCGCTGATGATGTTGACGCCGAAGCGCAATTCGTTGATCAGCGCATTCGAAAAAGTATGGGTTTCCGTGATGCTGCCGAAGCGGCTGTGCAAAGGAACATCGAGCGGGAAGTTGAGATTGTTTACGCCCGGAAGACCGCCGGTCTGAATGCCGAACGAATCGGCGCCGAAAGGCTCGAAGGTTTCGGAATCGGACCAGAAGAAGCGCCACGCCAGGTGATCGTTACCGCCGCGAAAATCGCGGTCCCAGTTAGCGGTGAATTGATCATCGGTGAACCTGCCGGGATCGGTGAGGACGAGCGGCCCGTAGTTAAGCACGCCATTGGTGAACCCTGGGTTACCGGGGACAGTTGGAATCAGAAAACCTCCAGGGCTCGAGCCAAACTGTGTTCCCTGAACATTGAGAAGGGCGAACGCCACGGAATCGATGCAAGGTCCACTCGAGCAGGTCGGAAGACTCGAGCTCGTGACGCCCCCGCAATTCGCGCCGCAGAAGAAATCATTCATCAGGGTGCCCTCGTCGCGCGAGGTGGGTAAGACGGGAATTTGCGTGTTGATATACGTCCCGGCCGAGTCGCCCGAGCGCTGGCGCGTGCCCTGATAGTTGACGTAGAAAAATCCGAGTTTGGCTTTGTCGCCGACCGGACCGCCAAAATCTCCACCGAAGATGTTCTGCTGGAGCGTGAACTTGCCCAGAAAATAGTCGTGCGCATCGAGGGACGTGTTGCGGAAATACTCCCACAGGTCTCCGTGAAACTTGAGCGTGCCGCCTTTCAAGGTGGCGTTGATGTTGCCGCCGCCGTTGCGTCCCTGGCTCGCGTCGTAAAGGCTGGTGGAAACTTTGAATTCCTGTATCGAATCAGGGTTGGGGAGCGGTGTGTAGGTGAGCTCGCCGAACGCGTAATCGGCGGCCGAGATGCCCTCGATCAGGTAGTTATTGTTATCTTCGCGCCCGCCATTGACGTGGATAAACACCTCGCCGCGTCCCAACTGCGACGCGTTGTTGAGATCCGACGAGGCGCCGGCAGAAAGCGTCAGCAACTGCTGGAAGTTCCTCGTGGCCAGCGGCAGCGTCGTGATGGTCGTATTGTTCAGGGATTCTCCCGTGGTTGCCGTTGTGGTCTCGACGGGAGGAACTTCGTACTGGACTTCGACCGTTTCCTTGATGGTCGCGGGCTTGAGCGCGGCCGTCATGCTGGTCGTTTCCGTAATGCGGACGACGATGCCGGTGAACTTGGTGGTGGCGAATCCCTTGGCGCTGACCTCGACCGTATAAGTGCCGACGGGAAGCAGAGGAGCGGTAAAGAGTCCGGCAGAGTCAGCGGCCACTTTGCGGACGGACAGGCCGGTGGCTTCGCTAATGATATCGACCTGCGCTCCGGCGACGCCCGCTCCGGAGGCATCCTGCACCGTGCCGCTGATGGCGCCGGTCGCCCCACCCTGCGACCAGGCGGCGGGGATGATCAATAAAGCGAGGGAAACGATAAGCACAAAAACGAAAAAGCAGCGTGGCGACATAGATTTCCTTCCTTGAACCGCACACGCTGAAGTGCGGTGCGGCCATAACAGCGCGCCGGCGGTTGGAGCCGGACGGCACAGGGCGAGCCACCGTCGGAATTGCCGGAAAGTGTGACCGCCGCTCGCGGCAACTGTCAACCAAAAATTCGCCGCATCGAAAATTGCGGGATGACGTCGCCGGTACTCTTTTTGTATTACCGGCTAGGCCTCGGGCAGGGTAAACACAAACGTGCTGCCGCGCGTGAGTTCGCTCTCGGCGCGGATGCTGCCGCCGTGCGCCAGCATAATGTGCTTAGCGATGGCGAGTCCCAGGCCGGTGCCGCCCGATTCGCGAGAGCGCGCTTTGTCGACACGATAGAAGCGTTCGAACAGCCGCGGCAAATGTTCGGAGGAAATGCCCGCACCGAAATCCTGCACGTAGAATTCAATGCCCCGTCTCGCCGATCGCGCACCCAGCACGATCCGTCCGCCGGCTCTGCCATACTTCATCGCGTTGTCGATCAAATTCGAGAAAACCTGGTGAATGGCCTCGCGATCCGCGAGAACCGGAGGAAGCGAGTCCACCGG
>JASHOT010000414.1 GCA_030040965.1 Candidatus Sulfotelmatobacter sp.
CGAGCAGACGGCTCGGTAGATCCAACGAATGCCTGGAGCGAATCGGCCTGGCACCTTATAAGTCCCCTGGGCCGCGAAGCGAATCTCGAAGAGCACATAAAGTGGGTGCTCTATGCAATTGAGCCGCGAAGCACCAGCATGAACGCACTACGCACAGAATGTAGAGTACGACTGTTTTGCGGATTCGCATCTCATGGTGGACAGGGCGGCTTCGCCCTACAACCTGAGACGCTGGCTCGGATTTCAAAACTTGGACTCAGCCTGGAGCTTGATCTTTACCCTCCCAGCGATCCCGAGGTCGCCGAGACCAAACCAAAAGAACAGCCTAGGACCATTCAATAAGGCACCATTTACGGATCTCGCATGACCAACTCATACCACTCCATCGCACTTCTCTTCCCCGGCCAGGGATCCCAGGCCGTCGGCATGGGCAAAGATCTCGCTCAAAAATATCCACTCGCTCGCCAGACCTTCGAAGAAGCCGACGCGGCCCTCGGCTACAAACTCTCGCAAATCGGCTTCGACGGCCCCGAAGATCAGCTTCGTCTCACCGAGATCACTCAGCCGGCCATTCTCACCATGTCGGTTGCCGCGCTGCGCGTGCTCGAAACGCGAATTCCCAAGCCATGCTTCGTCGCCGGCCACAGCCTCGGCGAATATTCCGCGCACGTCGCCGCCGGAACCATGACCTTTGCCGATGCCGTTCGCACCGTTCGCCATCGCGGAAAATATATGCAGGAAGCCGTTCCCGTCGGCGTCGGAGCCATGGCCGCCATCCTCGGCATGGACCTTGCCAAAGTCTCCGAGGTTTGCCGCGATGCCGCGCAAGGCGAAGTCTGCTCGCCCGCCAACATCAATTCGCAGGAGCAGATCGTCATCTCCGGCAACACCGCCGCCGTGGAGCGCGCCGCCAAACTTGCCGAGGAACGCGGCGCCAAGAAGGCCAAGCTGCTGCCGGTGAGCGCTCCATTTCATTGTTCGCTGATGAAGCCGGCGCAGGATCGCCTGCAGATCGATCTCGACAAACTCACGCTCCAGAAACCAAGCTATCCCGTCGCTTGCAATGTCGACGCCGAACTGGTCTCCGAAAATCTTCGCGCCCGCGACACGCTCGTGCGCCAGGTCACGGGCGCCGTGCGATGGGAAGAGTGCGTCCGCCTGCTCATCGCGCAAGGCGTACAGACCTTCATCGAAGTCGGACCCGGCAAAGTTCTCTGGGGGTTGATGCGGCAGATCGACCGCTCGAAAACCGCTCTGAACGTAAGCGACGACGCAAGCCTGACCAAAGCGATCGCCGCCATCACTCAACAACCGGTCAGCTGATTCCTACAAGGATTCAATGCACGCGCCTGGCCTTCACGTCGTATCCGCCACTCGGCCACTTCCATGCGCCTTCGAAGGAATTCCTGTCTTTGCTGAAATGGCCTAGAAAATAGTTCTCGGATCCCTTCGGGCCAAACCAGATTTGCAATCGATCGCCTTCGACTTCGTAAACGTAATCCAGCGTAAGGCCATCGAGGAAGCTATAAAAGCGCGAGTGTATCTCCGCCGACGATTGCCCGCCGGGAAAATGCAGTCGCCCGATCACTTCCATGCCGGTAATCCTCCGGCCGCCAGAGGCAATATCGACATGCTGAATCAGAAAGTAACCGCCTGTCATGCGTTCAAACCGGATTTCGCCCGCCACGCCGCCAGAAATCGCCCACGTCCCCACGAGTGTTTCGAGAGAATTCATGCCCGACGATACTGTTTTTGCCGAATCGACGTCCTTCATCATGACAGGAACTTTCTGTCATCAGCGTTGTTTACCGTCACCGAAAAATCAGCTCACACGGCGGATAACTCAGCGTGTGATCCGATTTTTCCACCCACACCTGCGCATGCTCTGCGCGGTCATTCACAATCACGTCCACCACAACTCCGCTGCCGCCGCCGGGGCACGCGCTCGCTCCGTTCACTTTCTGCGTCTTGATCAGACCCCACTCGCCGCCCGGGCCCCAATCCTGATAGAACTCGTTGAACGGATACTTGGGATATTCTCCCGCGTGCTTCTGCCAATCCGGATCGTGCATCCAGATCGCATACGCCGTGTTGTAATCCTGTTTCTGCAGCGCGTCGAAAAACCGTCCAACAATATGCTCTTCCGGCCAGAAGCGAAACCACCACAGCAGAAAAGCCGCGACGAGGATCAAGCAAAAGAACGAAATGATTCGGTTCCTGCGCTTGCGCGCTTTTTCCTCGTCATACTGAGAAGCATCGAGAAGCGTCATATCTTTCTAGCATAACGGACGCAAGGCATCAGCGAAAAGTTCCCGAACCACGATCTATGTAGGGACAGCCGCCCTCGGCTGTCCGGTCGAGCGCAGCTCGACGGCACAAATGTGAGGAAAATCTCTACAGCGTTCTCTTGAACAGCGGAATCGCGATTCCCAGCGTGATCGCCGCAAACAGCGAGAGAAACAGCATGTCTGTCCAGACCGCCGTCAGCGACGTTTCTTTCAGCAACAGGCAGGTGAATCCGTGCACTGCATACGTAAACGGATCTCCCTTGGCAATCACTCGCAGCCACGGTGGAAACGCGCGGATGGGATAGACCGCCCCGCTGGGAAAAAACAAAAGCGTATTGAGAATGCCGAACATCGCCCGCGGCACCAGCGGATCTTCAATGCGCACCATCAGCAGAAACATCATCGTGTTGAACGCCAGCGAGGTCAACGTGATCATCACCAGCAGCCCGAACATCGTGATGGGATTGAAAATCGTTCCCACCCCCGCCAGCAGCGATCCGATCACCACAATAATCACGCCCGTCATAATGGCCTTGATCGCGCCCGCCAGATTCAATCCCAGCACAAGCTCCAGCTTGGTGATCGGCGTAACCAGGTAACCTTCATGCACGCCGCGCGCCTTGTCATCGATGTAGAGCATCCCTCCGCCGATCATCACTGAAACGAACATGGCCAGCGCCAGCGATCCGGGCAGCAGAAATTTCATGTACTCGATATAGGGATACAGTTCCACGATATCGAGCGCCGTCTGCTGCAGGATGCGCGGTGAAACCGTCGGCTGATTCAGCGAATTCGTCAGATCGGTCATTTCCGATTCGACCGCCGAACTCATGAAGTTGTCGCTGTTGTCGACCACCAGCACAATGCGCGGGTGATTCTCTTCATACACGCGTCGCGAAAACTCCGGAGGAATAATCACGGCCCCGTCCAGCTTGCCGTTGCGCACGTCTTCCTGCGCCTTCTTGTCGCTGTCGTAATAAATCGGCAGGAACGTTCGGATATTCGCGCGCACTGAGTCGAAAGCTTCACGAATTTTCAGCGCCTGCGTGCCTCCGTCCTGGTCCACAATCGCGACCCGCGCATCGTGAATCTTCCCCCCAAAAGCATTCCCCAGAATGATCAGCTGCACCAACGGAAAGATCATCGACGCCAGCATCAGCGCCGGCGACCGGAAGAATTTGCGCATCTCGCGCTCGACAATGGCCATCATTCGATTCATCGATTCAACCCACTCTTGGTTGCGTCATCGCGAAAGCCCGCGCTTTCACAGCGGGCCGAGGGATCTCCCCTACCACTGCACTCACGGCTGTAATCCCGGCCTCTGCGGCATCACAAACGCATACGCCTTCTGCAATTCATCCCGCAGCTGCCGTCCGGTGTAATGCACAAAAACATCGTCCAGCGTCGTGTTCTGTACCGAGAGCGACTTCACCGGCACGCTCGCCCCCACCGCCATTTCTACCAGTTGCGTCGTCGTGCGCGAGCCATTCCCCGTCAGTACGCGATACATGCCCGCGCCCTCATGCTGCACCGAGGTGACGTCATCGAGCCCATGCAGTTTCTGTTCCCAATCCGCCGGAGGATTCTCGAACTGCGCTTCAATCACATTCGATCCCGGCACGCTCGCCTTCAGCGCCATCGGCGCATCCAGCGCCACCAGTTTTCCGTGATCCACAATCGCAATGCGGTCGCACAACCGATCGGCTTCGTCCATGTAGTGCGTCGTGATCAGGATCGTCAGCTGCCGCCGCTCCTTGATGTTGCCCAGCATCTCCCACACCGCCACGCGCGACACCGGATCGAGCCCCGTCGTCGGCTCGTCCAGAAAGAAAATCCGCGGATGATGCACCAGCCCGCGCGCAATCTCCAGCCTTCGGCGCATGCCGCCCGAGAGCGTCTTGGTTGCTGCATCGCGCCACTTCGTCAGATCCACCAACTCCAGCAGTTCATCGATCGAGTGCTTGCGCTCTTTTGCCGGAACGTCATAGAGCTTGGCGTAAATCTCCATGTTCTCTTCGACCGTCAAATCCAGATCGCTGGTCAGCGCCTGTGGAATCACGCCAATCATGCGCCGCGCCGCATTTGGCTCTTTCGCCACATCGTGTCCCGCAATGCTCGCTCTTCCGCTGGTGATCGGAATCAGCGTCGTCATCATCCGGATCAGCGTCGACTTCCCGGCTCCGTTCGGCCCCAGCAAACCGAAAATCTCTCCCTCCTTCACGGCGAAAGAAACATCGTCCACGGCGGTAAATTCGCCATATTTCTTGACGATGCGCTCCACTTCAATCGCCGATGGTGCCGTCGGATCGTAGACCGCCCTGCCTAAATCCGCTCCATTCATAGGCGAAATCGCTGTCGTCGAATTGGAATCTCGTCTCGCCATCACTTGGACTCCGCTGCCTGCACGCTCGTGGGATTGCCCTTAACCTGCGCCGGCGTTACCAGCACTTCGGCCGTCATTCCTGGCACGTACGTACCTTGCGAATTATTCAGTCGTACTTTCAATACGATGGTTTTAATGTCGCGCTTGCGCCGGCTCACGTCGCGCTGCGTGGCATAGTCGCCTTCCACTCCCTTGAAGAAAACTTTTCCGCTCGTCCTCGTTCCTCCAGGCAGCCGCACTTGCAGCACGTCGCCGTACCCGATGTGGTCGGCATAGGTTTCAGGAATCGCGGCCCGTACCCAGGTGTCATTGAGATCGACAATGGTGACGATGGGCGCGCCAATATTCACCACTTCTCCCTGCCGCGCGGCGCGCACCGAAACCGTTCCCGTCACCGGCGCGTAGATGTTCGTGTATCCCAGTCGAACCGCCGCCTGATTCTTTTGCGCGATCGCATTTTTCAAATCCGCTTCCGTGGATTCCACCGTGCTCTTCGCCGCATTCGCCTGATAGGTGCGGGCGATTGCCGCCTTCAGATCGGCCTCGGCCGCAGTCACCAGATCCTGCTGCGCCTCGACCGTCGCCTGCGCCGCCTGCAGATTCGTCTCCGCCTGCACTCGCTCCTGGTCCGATACCACTCCTGCCTTCGCCAGTTCCACCGCTCGCCGCGTGTCGCTTGCCGTACGATCGAGCGCAGCCTGCGCCTGCAATAGCTGCGCCTTGGCCGACTCCAGCTTCGCCTGCGCGTTCGCTACATCGCTCGTCGTCGATCCCGTGGTCGATTTTTCCGTATGCTGCATCTCGGCAACCTTGTGCTCGAGGCTCGCGATCGTCGCCGTAGCCGCGGCTTCCTGAGCTTGCAACTCGGAAGGATCCAGCACCGCAATCAACTCCCCGGCCGTGACCGGCGTGCCTTCATCCACCAGCAGTTTCTGGATGCGTCCCTCCACCTGCGCGCTCACGATTACCTGATTCGCGTCGACCGTGCCGATCAAATCCAGGTCCGGCGAGTGATCGGTCGAAAAGTAGTAGTACGTTGCCGCAATCACAAAAATGATTCCCAAAAGAATGAAAAATTTGTTGCGCGCATTCATGCCCGAACTCCTTCGCTGGCGTTTGGTTTCGACGTGTTTTGCTTAGGCGTGCTTTGCGGAGGCGTGCTTTGATTGGGACGGAACAGCCCGGCGGAGATGAAATCCAGCAGCGCGGCCCGGCGCTCGGCAATCCGCTCCGGCGTCAGCGGGTTGAAGCCCACAATTTTCTGCATCATCGGCGCGCTGCTGAAATAGAAAACGATCATCGAGACCATCGACGGAACAAAGTGCACGGGATCGACCACGCGAAACGCTCCCTCGGCAATTCCGTCGCGGATCACCTGGCTCAGCCTCTCAAAAATCGGTTGAATGTAGTTTTTGACGATCTTGTCGATATGCTGCGAACGGCCTTCGCGCGCCGCCATCATTTCGCGCTGCATCAGCCGCGGATAAAGTTGATGTGAGGCCACGAAATCGAAATAAGCTCCCACGTAGGCAAGGATCTTCTCGCGCGGCGGCACGGCGCTGTCGAAAACGCGGAATACAGTCGCCTTGAGCCCGGAAAATGCGTCGTCGAGCACCGCACCATACAGCGTTTCTTTGTCCTTGAAGTAGTAATAAAGCAGGGCTTTGTTCACCCGCGCCTCGCGCGCAATCGCGTCCGTCCGCGCACCGGCAATCCCGTGTTCGGCAAACTCATGCGCCGCCGCCTGCAGGATCGCCGCCCGGCTCTCTTCCGGCTGCCCGCGCGTGCCCATGCGGTGATACTGATGACGTTGCTCCCGCAGTTCGCGCTGCCGGCGGCGACTCTCCTCGCGCTGTTCACGCGCCTCAGCCCGCAACTGCTCACGCAGTCGGTGGATTTCATCCCGGGATGGATGGCGATTCATGGCGAATCCTGCTTTAATTAACCAGTTAGTTAGATTATACAACCGCCCGCCTGTGATGCAAGTCTTTTTTCGCCTATCCCTGATAACCTAGAGAACAAAGCCACTTACCCAGTTTGAAAAGTTGAAAAATACGCGAGGTGCTGGCATGACCGAATCAGTTACCGAGAAAACCTTGGCCGATAAACAGTGCGTTCCATGCCGCGGTGGCGTCCCTGCCCTCAAGGGCATGCAACTCGAAAAGCTGCAGCCCGGCGTTCCCAAGTGGACCATCTTCAACCAGCACCATCTTCGCCGCGAGTTCAAATTTCCTGACTTCAAGCAGGCGCTCGACTTCGTCAACAAAGTCGGCGCACTCGCCGAAGAGCAAGGACATCATCCCGATATTCTGCTGGCCTGGGGGAAAGCTGAGATCACGCTATGGACCCACAAGGTCGACGGCCTCACTGAAAGCGATTTCATCATGGCCGCCAAGATTGATCGCATCGCCGGCGAGTGAGTGAACGATCCCGTGTAGAGAAAGCGCCACGCGAGAGCAAGAATCAGCAACAAATAATGCTGCGCGTCACCGAAATCTCGCGCGAATCGGCGTCATCCCGAAGTCCCGCGCTTTTCACCGGCGGGACAAGAGATCTCCCGCGCCACGGCTTTGTACCTTGGGAGATCCCTCGCGCGGCTGGTGAGAGCGCCGCGCTTCGGGATGACGAAAGCCAAAACCAACGCAGTCAAGGTTCAAAATGAGACATTACCCAACCAGTCCACGATCATGAAAGCTCGCTCGCCCTCTCCGATCGCATCCCCCGCAGTGCCAATACCAGCAACGTCGCGGGAATGAGCATCGCAACCCCCGTGCCCACGGCGACCGTGCGCACCGACGCGCCGAAATCAAGGAAGCGTCCGCACGTATAAGCAGTCACGGCAAAACTCAGGCAAGCCATGCTGAGGTCAGCGGAAAACACGCGTCCGCGGAAACGATCTTCGGTATGGAGCTGCAGCAGCGTGGTCGAGAAAACCCACACCGTGGACCCTCCGGCATGCGCCAGCATGGCGCATCCAGCGGCCATCCACACCGTGTGGCTCATCCCGAGAAGGCAGTAGCCCGTCGCAATCGTGAGATAGCCGAATAAAATTCCCAGCCGCAGTCGATGGTCGCTGCGGCCCGCCCAGCGCGCCGAAATCAGTGGACCCACCAGTGCTCCGAGTCCACGTCCGCCCAGCAGGATGCTCATGCCGAGCATCGCTCCGCCGGCTTCGTTCATGCCGTGGCCGTGCCAGGCGAACTCGCGCGCCCCCATCACGGTGAAGATGACCCAACTCGGTCCGACCATCAGCTCTCCGGCTTTCGCGAAAACCGCCGGCAGCAAGGCGCGATGACCGCGAATGTAGCGAATGCCTTCCATGATGGGCGAGAAATCGACCAGATCGCGCGCCCGTAAAGGCGCCGCTGCTTCGGCGTGCGGCTCGGCAAATTCCATCCCGCGGATCAGCGACGCCGAAAGCAAAAACGACAGTGCGTTCAGGATGAACACCGCTTCGCGGCCAAAGAATGCTGCGACCACTCCACCGATCGAAGCGCCGACGAGAAGATTCACCGACCACGTTGCCGACGACAACGTGTTCGCGACCAGAACTTCACCTTCGCGTGTGATATTCGGAATCACCGCGCTGCGCGCCGGCTCGAAGAACGCGGTCATGGAGGTTTCGATCAGCAGCAACGGATAAACCAGCCAAACCGTGGAGCGTGATCGCACCATCAGCATGGAGAGAACCACCGCGCAGCGGATCAAATCGGCAGCGATCATCACGTGCTTGCGCCGCAGACGGTCGTTCACCACCCCCGCCGTCGGACCAACCAGCGTCTGCGGCAGCACCTGCAGCATGAGCGCGATGGCAACTGAACTGGCGCGTCCAGTCAGTTGCAAAAGCAGGGTATAGATGGCCAGCGTGTAGAACCAGTCGCCGATCTCGCTGACGATCTGCGCCAGCCACAAGCGGCGCAGATTCGCGTTCGTGCCCACCAGACGCACGTAGGATGCGATGGTGATCGTGTCCGTGCCGCGCTCCGGTTGCGGTTCCATGGGAATGGTTAGGGTAACCGGTCTGGACTTGGTTGCGGAAGGAGGTCTCGATCCGCGTCTTAGCCGCTGCGGCGTCTTCCCGTCTCCGGTCACGACTAATGCCAAGACGCTGAAAGCCGGCGGGTAAGTTGAGGGGAGAAAATCAATGCATTATGAAAGAACGCCCTGCTTCATGAGACCGAAGCTGCATTTGACGTTTGGGGCAGGGACTCACGCTGGTTACCTTCGGCTACGAAGAAGAGTAAGAAACGGGTCGAGCACGATGGCACTTTGACCTTGGGGGAAAGACAGACGTTGGCACGATGAGCTTCCCCCCAAGGAGGCAACTCAAATGAGTCGT
>JASHOT010000415.1 GCA_030040965.1 Candidatus Sulfotelmatobacter sp.
TCGCAGAAATACGTTCGCACCCTGAGCCGCTTCCTTGATGACTAAATCGGGGAGTTGCATCATCGGACGATAGAGTTGAGCCTGCAAGGGTCGACTCTGATCTTCAGCTAATCCAAACTGTCGCACGTGCCCAACCACACCAACAATCGTCAGTGGAATCCAGGTACGGGCAGCGCGGTCGAAATCGAAATCAAGAATGCTGACGTGTTTTCCGATCGGATCCTGATCCTTGAAATATTTCTGAGCGAAGGCGCTGTCGATTACGCACACACGCGGTGAATGCTCGTTGTCCTGATCTGTGAGGAAACGGCCGCGCAGCACAGGAATGCGCATGGTTTGCAGATATTCCGGCCAGATGTCGTATTCGAGACTAAGCGGCAGATCGGCTTGGCGTGCTGTCGGCTGCTGTCCTTCCGTGACAAAGCTCACCTCGTCATCGCCGTCCATAGGCTGAGCGCCCCAAGCGAGCGAGACGTATTCGACGCCGGCAGTGGCATGCATGGTGGATGCGATGCGGCGAAGAGCAGCGCGAATGGCGTCTGGCGGTTGACCCACTAGAGAAGGCGGAGGCGTGATGCTGAAGCTAATTACATGATGTGGGTCGAAACCGGGATCAAGCCCCCACAACTGCATGAGGGTACGCAGCATCAGTCCGGCACCCACGAGCAGCACCAGAGCCATTGCCATTTCGCCAATGACTAATGCAGATTGCAGGCGGGAGCGAGAACGTGAGATAGACCGTCCCGTATCTTTCAGCGTCTCGGAGATATTCGTGCGCGCGCTCTTCAATGCCGGTATCAACCCGAAGAGAATGCCGGTGCCCACTGCAATGCAAAATGTGAATACGAGAACCCGAACATCAAGGCCGACCTCTTCGGCCCGGGGAATCGTGGACGAGTCGCTACCAGATGGTGCGACGGCTAAAGCAACCCTTATTCCCCAGTGGGCGAGCGCCAAGCCCAGTAGGCCGCCAAGCAGAGAGAGAAGAACGCTTTCCGTCAGCAATTGCCGGAGTAAACGCCATTGATCGGCACCAAGGGCGCTCCGCACGGAAAACTCACGCTGCCGTGCTGTCGAGCGGGCAAGAAGCAGGTTGGCGACGTTGACGCAGGCGATCAGTAGAACGAAACCAACGGCTCCCAGCAGCACCAGAAGCACGGGCCGTATGTCACCAATCATTTCGTCTTTCAAAGTGATAACGTTCGCCTTGATATTGGCATTGATATTCGGGTATTCCTGCGCCAAGCCCACATTTATCGCCTTCAGATCATCCCGTGCTTGTTGCAGGGTCACGCCGGGTTTCAGCCGGCCAATCGCGTCCATGCCCGAGAATGAGTCGCGTTGGAAGAAGGTCGGGTCTGTTTCTTCGCCGATCGGTTCATAAAGATCGGTGGTTCTGAAGTTCTGGATGACGAGATGGAAGGACGCAGGAACGACTCCGACGATAGTCCGGCCTTGTCCAGCCACAATAATCCGTTTGCCGATGATGTTCGGATCGGAGGCGAACTTACGCTTCCAAAAACCTTCCGAGATCATGACGGTCGGATTGGCACCGCGCTGATCTTCCTCGGCCGAGAAATTGCGCCCGAGAATTGGGTGCACGCCAAGAATCGGGAAAAAAGTCGCCGAGATATGTCGCGCGGGGACGTTCTCGGCCTGTCCTGTGCCGGTTACGCTGCCATCGGCCCAGCGGTACGCGGCCATGGCTTCAAACGCCCGATTCTCGCGTTGCCAATCAAGGAAATTCGGATAGGAGATTGACCCCGTTGGGAAATTTGGTTGGTCTTGAAACAACGAGACGATGCGCTTGGCGTTGGGGAAGGGCAAAGGATTGAGCAGGACGCCGTTCACGACTGAAAAGATGGTCGTGTTCGCGCCGATGCCGAGCGCGAGAGTCAAGACGGCAACCGCGGTAAAACCGGGATTCTTGTGCAATTGTCGCAGCGCGTAACGAAGATCTTGTGCCAGTCCGCTCATCTCAGCTTCGCCCTCCTGCTTGCACAGCGGTATCACAAGGGCCAGTGCGAAAGCCCCAGTGTCCCTCACCGCAAGACTCTTGCCAATGTAGTACAAAGTCTAACCGCTTGATGGCAAAGGACAAGAGAATTACTGCCATCGAGCGTAAGGGTTTAAAGGTGCCCAGTGCCGTCCCAAGAATGTCCGGAAGCGAACAGGCAATCATCGGTCTGCGGGGGTTTATGAGACCAGTTCTAGTATGCCGGAAAGAGATTTCTCCGTGCCTCTGTGGGTGAAATGGTTTTCTAGCCGCGTCCTCTGCGGCTAGAATTTGGCTGTAATGTCAGTAGAAAATAATGACGTCGTAGACATCGTGAGCATCGACACGCAGACCGGCGACGTGATCCTCACCGTGAGCGATCACCTTGAGTGGTCCGACAGTATGTCACATCAAGAAATATTGCAGACCAAGCTCAATCGGTATCTGGCTTTCCTTGAAAGCGGAGAACTGCTGGAGACCTATCCTGATGCTAAAGGTCGTCGCGCGACCATTAAGGTGGTATTCAAACACACCCCGGATGAAAGTGGCAGCGGATTTCTCGAGCGCGCAAAAAGCGTCATTGTCGCAGCAGGCATTAACTTTCGGTGTGAGACGTTCGCTGCATCCTATGACAAGTAACGCCATTCGGTTTCTCTGTGACTCCGTGCCTCTGTGGTGAAATGTTTTTGTGACCATGTCCTCTGCGGTTATCATTTCCCCATGCCGCTCACCCGAGCCCGCGAAATTGCCGCCGCTGCCCGGCTGGAAAATGTCCGCTACGCCATCCGCGACCTGGCCTCGGTGGCCGACGAAGTCATCGCTGAGGGACACAAAGTTCTCCCGCTCAATGTCGGCGACCCCAACATTTTCGATTTCCAGACGCCGCCGCACATCATCGAAGCCGTCGCCAAAGCCATGCGCGACGGCAAGAACGGATATGCTCCCTCGCCCGGCATTCCCGAAGCGCTGGCAGCCATTCGGGGCGAAGCAGCGCGCAAAGGCATCACCACGGTGCGCGATGTTTTCGTGACCTCGGGCGTCAGCGAAACGGTCGACGTCTGCCTCGCGGCCCTCGTCAATCCCGGCGAAGACGTGCTCACGCCCAAGCCCGATTACCCGCTCTACTCGGCCGTCTTGTGTAAATTGGGCATCGCCCTCAACGCTTACGATTTAAACGAAGAAGACGCGTGGCAGCCGGAACTCGCCGACATCGAACGCAAAATTACGCCGCACACGCGGGGCATCGTGCTGATTAACCCCAACAACCCCACTGGCTCGCTGTGCACCCGCGAAATGCTCGAACAGATCGCCGAACTTGCCCGCCGCCACAACCTGATCGTCTTCGCCGACGAAATCTACGACAAACTGATTCTTGAAAATACTGACCACATTGCCTTCGCCGCCGTCGCGCCCGACGTGCCCTGCGTGACGTTCGGCGGCATGTCGAAAAACTATCTCGTCCCCGGATGGCGCATCGGATGGGGCATCGTCTCGGGCAACGCCCCCGCGGTCAAGACCTACAGCGAAGGCGTGCATCGCCTGCTGCGCGCGCGCCTCTGCGCGAATCATCCCGAGCAGTACGCCATCAAGGCCGCGCTCGAAGGCCCGCAGGAACATCTTATCGAAGTGAAGCGCAAACTACGCTCCCGCCGCGATCTTACGCAGAAATGGTGCGAGTCGACGTCGCGCGTGAGTTGCGTCGCCCCGCGCGGGGCGTTCTACGCCTTCCCGCGCATTGACATCCCCGAGAGCGACGAAGTCTTCGTCAAAGAACTGATCCGCCAAAAGCACGTCATGGTTGTGCACGGCTCCGGCTTCGGACAAAAGCCGGGCACGCAACACTTCCGCATCGTGTTTTTGCCCGATGAGCAGACGCTGACGAAAGCGTATGCGGGGATCGCGGAGTTTATCAGCGAGCGGTATGGAAAAGCCTGATCTGTATGGCGAATCCCACAAAACGAGATTCCGCCGCACGCACGGTAGTAGCGGTGGCCAGATCAATTGTCACTTATCAGATTGGCCTCTCAACCGGCTGCCGACGGATGATACGCACACTTTATTGGCTTGCATCGCATGAAGCTAACTTACCAACGATATTCCAAGAGTACCTGGACAAAGTGCGTCACCTTCCGATCGGCTCGGAACGCCTGCATTGGAATCGCGAGGTTCTTCGCCAGAAGGACGTTGAATTCGAGAGAATCAACCAGCAATTCCGAGATCGAATCTTCGAGGCAAGCTGGGCGCTCATCGACCGTTTTGGGGATTCAAGCCCTTCCGAAACAAAGCCAATCGACTGAATATGACCATGGTATAATGACCATGATCACACGCCCATGAAAACCAAGACCATCCCCGCCGGCCAGTTCAAAGCCCGCTGCCTCGCCATCATGGACGAAGTCCAGGCCAAGCGTCAGGCTGTCGTCATCACCAAGCGCGGCAAACCGGTGGCCAAGCTCGTCCCGGTCGAAAAAGAAAAGGACGACATCTTCGGCTTCTTCAAAGGCAAGATCAAAATCAACGGCGATATTATTTCCCCGGCCCTGAGTCCAGAGGAGTGGGGCGATCTGTATTGATTCTGCTCGACACGCACGTGGTTATCTGGCTCGCTTCCGGCGATCCGCGAATATCACGAGCAGCCCAAACTGCCATTGACGAGGCACGTCAGTCCATTCGCGGAATGGCCATCTCCGACTTCACACTCTTCGAGTTGAGCCTGCTGTTTCGCAAGAAGAAGTTTGAACTCGTTGTCTCAGCAGAAGATTTCCTGCGGGAAATCGAGCACCGCTTTGTAGTGCTTCCAGTCACGGCCAACATTGCTCTCCAGGCCTACGATCTGCCGGCCAGCTATCCAAACGATCCCGTCGATCGCATCATTGGAGCGACCGCGCTGGTCGAAGACATTCCTCTTCTCACCGCTGACCGCGAAATCCGCCAATCCCGCGCCGTCCCGACAATCTGGTAGAAAGCAAGCCTCCGTGGATTTGGAAAGCTTGCGATTCGGCCAATATCAATAGATCGCCGGAATCACCGCTGGCACACGCTTGGCGTAGTCATCGAATTCCGCGCCAAACACAGCGCGCAGCAGTTTCTCTTCGATGCGCACGCGGATCACCAGGCCGATCATAAAAATCGGCAGCGCAATCAGCAAGGCTATCCAGTGCTCCATCGCCAGTCCGGAAGCGATCAGAATGCCCAGCATCCCCGTGTAGATCGGATTGCGCACGTAGGCATAGGGACCATCTTTGATAAGCTCGTGGCCTTCCACCACTCGCGCCTGGTAGGCCCATTGCTTGCCCAACCTTCGCACAGCAGCCCCCGCCAGCCAGACAGAACCCGCCGCTAACGCGACGGTGAACAACGCAAAAACAATTCCCGCCGAACCTGTGAGCGCGCCCACCGGCGGCAAGAACGGCTGATGCGGTGGTTGAAATAGGCCGATGAAGTACGCCGCACCTTGCAGGGCGATTCCCAACACCGCACGCCGGTCGCGCTTGGCGTCCGTTTGTTGCGGTGATTTCTTGCGGAGTGCAAACACGGCGACGAAAGCGATCCAGCACAGCACCACTCCGGCGAACCCGGCGAGCGCGCTGGTTGTAGGATTCGACATGACTCCCTCTCGCCAAAACTACAGCGCCAATTTATCAGTTTCCTCCGCAAGCACTGTCAATTTGGCCTTTGCCCATGAATCTGTTTAAATCGAAGCGAGGGACGAGGGTCACGCATTCCCAACTGTGGTTGATATTCACTCACACATTCTTCCTGAAGTAGATGACGGTCCCAAAACCTGGGATATGTGCGTCGCCATGTGCCACACCGCTGCGGCCGACGGCATCACACACATGGTGGCTACTCCTCATGCCAACGACCGCTATCATTACGATCGCCCCTATCTCCATTCGCTGCTCGAGCATCTGCAGCAACTGGTTGGCGACGCTCTGAGATTGAGCCTGGGGTGCGACTTCCATCTCTCTTACGACAATATTCAGGATGCCATCGCGCATCCCACGCGCTACGTCATCGGCGAAACACGCTACCTGCTGGTCGAGTTCTCCAATTACAGCGTACCGCAGCAGACCACCGATTCGTTTCTCAAACTCGGCGACTCCGGCCT
>JASHOT010000416.1 GCA_030040965.1 Candidatus Sulfotelmatobacter sp.
CGTTCTGGTACCTGTCGTTGCTGGCCTGCAATATTTTCATTCCGCAGGTGCTGTGGATCCGCAAACTGCGCACCAGTCCCCTGGCACTCTTCTTCATCTCCGGCGTCATTCTCGTTGGCATGTGGCTGGAGCGCTTCATCATCGTCTGCGTCAGCCTGCATCGCGACTTCCTGACATCGTCGTGGGGCATGTACTACCCCACGCGCTGGGACTTCATGACGTACTTCGGCACGATCGGCATGTTCCTCATGCTGATGTTCCTGTTCCTGCGCGTGCTGCCCGCCATTTCGATCTTCGAAATGCGCACGCTTCTGCCTCAAGCGGAGGTGAAAGAGTAAATGGCGAAGCGCGATCCCATCTACGGCATCATGGCGGAATTCGATTCCGCCCAGGCACTCGTCGACGCCGCTCACAAAACGCACGAAGCCGGCTACAAGAAAATCGACGCCTACAGCCCCTTCCCCATCGACGGTCTCGCCGAAGCCATCGGATTCCATCACGACGAAGTTCCCCTCGTCATCCTCATCGGAGGCATCATCGGCGGCTGCACTGGATACCTCATGCAATGGTGGATGTCGGCCGTCGACTACCCGCTCAACATCGGCGGCAAGCCGCCGCATTCCTGGCCTGCTTTTATCGTCATCACGTTTGAAATGACCATTCTCTTCGCCGGCATCTCGGCTGTCCTCGGCATGCTCGCCCTGAATGGGCTGCCTATGCCGTATCACCCGGTCTTCAACGTCCCGCGCTTTTCATCGGCGTCGAAAGATCGTTTCTTCCTGATCGTGTTTTCATCCGACAAAAAATACGATCCCGTCGCCGTGCGCAATTTTCTCGGAGCCATGAATCCCCGCTCCGTCTCGGAGGTGCCCAGCTAGAATGCGCACCTTCTGCAAATTGCGAGCCGGCAGCGCCACTGCCCGTGTAGGGACAGCCGCCCTCGGCTGTCTGGTCGAGCGAAGCTCGACAGGCTGCATGGAGCATCAGTACACCGGGTGCCCCACTCTTGCGCGCCCTTTGCGCAAGGGTGGGAATTCCTACAGCCCACGCTACGGGCTTTTGGCGGTCGCGGCTCTCACGCTTTTCGTCTCCTCCTGCCGCCTCGACATGCATGTCCAGCCGCGCGAAAATCCGCTCTCGCGCAGCGACTTCTATGCCGACCAGCGTTCGGCGCGTCCGCTCATCGAGGGCACGGTCGCCCGCGGACAACTCGACGCAGACACCTACTTCTACACCGGCAAGATCGGCAACACTCCCGGCGACGTTATGCCGTTCCGCGTCACCAAGGAAGTTCTCGATCGCGGCCGCGAGCGCTACAATATCTTTTGCGCCCCCTGTCATTCGCGCCTCGGCGACGGCAACGGGTTCGTTCCTTCGCGCGGATTTTCCCGCAAGCCCCCGTCGTATCACATTCCGCGCTTGCAGAAAGCGCCGCTCGGATATTTCTTCGATGTCATCACCAACGGCTTCGGAATCATGCCCGACTACGCCTCGCAAATCCCTCCGCAGGATCGCTGGGATATCGTCGCCTACGTTCGCGCTCTGCAGCTGAGCCAGAACGCAACCATGGCCGACGTTCCCGCCGGCCAGCAGATTCCGTCCGCGCCTCCAAAGTTCGAGCGCCCTGGCACTGGAGCCTCTCTGCCGGTGGTCGCGCCCGAAACTAATTCGCAATCTGGGGAACAGAAATGAGCGCGCCGGCCATCAAGTTCGATCTCACCGCACCACCGGTCGTAAAGACGATTGGGCAGCGCTCGCTCATCGTTGGCGTCGTGTTCGGCATCATCGCCCTGGTTCTTGCCTTCACCCGCCCAGACGAGTTCTATCGCGGATATCTTCTCGGTTTCATGTGCTGGCTTGGCCTTGCGCTTGGCTCGATGGCTATCCTGATGATCCGCCATCTCACCGGCGGCGGCTGGGGCATGGTCATTCGCCGCATTCTCGGTGCCGCCATGCGCACGCTGCCGCTGCTCGTCGTGCTCTTCATCCCGATCGTCATCGCAGTCCTCGAGCACCGCATCTACCCGTGGCTCATGCCGCTCGACGCCATTCAGGACCCGCACATTCGCGAGCATCTCGAGAAGCACGGATTCATCAAGGACGCTTACCTCAACCCGAGCGGCTTCATCATCCGCGCCGTTCTCTACTTCTTCATCTGGAATCTATCCTCGTTCCTGCTCAGCCACTGGTCCCGGCAGACCGACGCCGCCGGCGCTCCCGACAACACGCAAAAATTCAAGGCCGTCGCCGGGCCGGGCCTCATTCTCTACGGGTTCACCATCTCGTTCGCCGCCATCGACTGGGTCATGTCGCTCGATCCCAGCTGGATCTCGACTATCTTCGGCCTCATCATCCTCATCGGCGAAGTTCTCGCGGCCATGTGCTTCGCCGTCGTCGTCGAGCGCATTCTCTTCGACTACAAACCCATGTCTGAGATGCTCAAGCCCGACTTCGTCCACGATCACGGCAAGTGGATGCTCACCTTCACCATGGTCTGGGCTTATTTCAGCTTTTCTCAGTGGCTCATCATCTGGGCCGGAAACCTGCCCAACGAAATCAGTTTTTATCTGAAGCGCATCGAGAACGGATGGGGAACGATCGCACTGACTCTCGCGCTTTTCGGCTTCTGCGTGCCGTTTGCCATCTTGCTTTCGCGTCCCTTCAAGCGCGACATTCGCAAGCTGGTCTGGCTTGCCATCTGGATCATTGTGATTCGCTATCTCGATCTTTTCTGGATCATCGAGCCGAACTTTTCGAAGTCGTTGTCTATCACCGTTGCCGATATCGTCGTGCCCATCGCCATCGGCGGTTTCTGGTTATGGTTCTTCTTCCGCAATCTGGCCGCGCTGCCCTTGCTGCCGGCCTATGATCCGTCGGCCATCGAAGTCATCGAACCGCCGCATCATCACGGAGGAACATAGACAAGGAGCGAGCCATTCGGAAACAGAATGGAGAAATAGAATTTCGGCTGAGAAATATGGGCTGCAGAAATAACGATAACTAATGACCACCGATCCCAATCTCGCGATGAATGGCCACGGCGACTACGAACGCCGCGACATCGGCGTCGGCGCCGTCATCTATTTCCTGATCGGCCTCGCCGTGTTCGTGGCCATCTCCGCCCTTGTCGGTACCGGTCTCTATCATTTTCTCGACAAGCGCACAGAAGCCCATCAGACTCCCGTCAGCCCGTTGATCACCAATGCCCCCACGGACACGCGCAAGCTGCCGGTCGATTACCGCGATTATCTGAAACAGGATTTTCCTGCGCCGCAACTCGAAATCGACGAACGTACCCAACTCGATAAAATTCGCATCGATGAAGAGGACCAGCTCGCCACCTACGACTACATCGATAAGAACACCGGCACCGTGCGCATCCCGATCGAGCGCGCCATGGACTTGATCGTACAGCGCGGCCTGCCGATGCGCGGAGAGCTGAACCTTGGGTTGTCTATCCGTCCCGCGCCACCAGCAGGACAAAAAAAGCAGGCAAAAAAGTGATCCTCAGAAATTGCAACTCGGCGCGGTCCACCACCGTCCTTGTAGGGACAGCCGCCCTCGGTCGGGGTCCCCGACGCGCCTGGTTTTGGCGTGGCGGGGTGATCAGCTGTCCGGTCGAGCGCAGCTCGACCCCAGGCATACTCCGCACCGCGGTTGCCCCATCCGTGTCGCGTTTTGTGCGACAGGATGGGAGTGAAAAACTGGATGCCCCACGTCTCGCCGGTTTTGCGAGACGTGGGAATTTCGTCACATTCCTATCGTCGATGCTCCTGCTCTCGTCCGCCGCCTTCGGCCAGGGTATGACCCAGGGCGTCATGTCCCCGCCGGCCAACGTTCGTCCGCCTTACCTTGAAAACGTCGGCATCGAGCAGCGTCTCGACGCCCAGGTCCCCGCCGACCTCGCCTTCACCGACGACGCCGGCCGCGTCGTCAAACTCGGCGACTACTTCGGCAAAAAGCCGCTCATCCTCAACCTCGTCTACTACAACTGCCCGATGCTGTGCGGCGAGGTGCTCGCTGGACTTACCGGCGCGATGAAGATGATCAAGTTCGACATCGGTGACCAGTTCGACGTCATCACCGTCAGTTTCAATCCGCGTGAGACCACCGCCGATGCCGCAGCCAAGAAGAAAGACTACATAAAGCGCTACGGACGCCCCGGCGCGGCGCAAGGCTGGCACTTTCTCACCGGCTCGCCCGAATCCATCAACGCGCTCACAAAAGCCGTCGGATTCCAGTATCAATACGATCCGAAAATTCAGCAGTACGCGCATGCCACCGCGATCATGGTGCTCACGCCCGATGGCCATATTTCGCGCTACTTCTATGGCGTCGACTTTCCGCCAAAAGACCTGCGCATGGGATTGGTCGAGGCCTCGTCGGGTAAGATCGGCAATCCCATCGATCAGGTTTTGCTTTACTGCTATCATTACGACCCTGCCACGGGAAAATATGGCGCGGTCGTCACCAACATGTTGC
>JASHOT010000417.1 GCA_030040965.1 Candidatus Sulfotelmatobacter sp.
CAATCGCCCACTCGATGTCCTGAGGCCGCCCGTAGTGACGTTCGACCTTGCGCCCGATCTGCGCCAGAGCTTTCAGCTCCGCGTCGCTAATCGACGGCACACGGCGAAGCTCTTCCACTGTTCTTACCTTCTCGATTCCACCCTCCTCGGCCGCCACATGCTGCATGAGCTTGTCGGAAATCTCGCGCACCGAAATATCGCCGGTGATTTTCGCGATTACAAAGTGATCGGGTGTAACCTCTCCGCTGACCAAGGCCGAACCCATCCCCCAGGTTGCTTCGACGTTGATTACCGATCGGTCGCCAGTCAGTGGGCTGCGCGTGAACATCACTCCGGCGGAGCGCGCATCCACCATCTTTTGCACGACGACCGCGATCGAGACTTCGTTCTCCGGAGTGCGGTCTTTTCGGCGATAAGAGATGGAAGGAAGCGAGTAGAGGCTGGCCCAACAGGATCGCACGTACTTCAGTACAGCTTCAGCACCCTTAACCCAAAGATAAGTGTCCTGGAGTCCGGCGAAGCTGGCTTTCTCTGAATCCTCCGCGGTAGCCGAGGAGCGCACCGCCACCGGCGAGTTGAGATTCGATCCGCACAGCTCCGCATGCGCCGCCACAATCTCCGCGCACACGTCTGGAGGCAAAGCCGCGCTCTCGACGCGTGTGCGAATTTCTTCGGAAAGTAAGCGGATTCCTTTCAGGTCCTGAAGCGATAGCGCTTCTACAGACGAGCGTATCGAGTCCTCGCTTTCCAGTTCGGCCAAAACCCGTTCAAAGCCATGCGTAGTAACAACAAAACCGGCGGGCACAGCGATACTGGCGCGGGTCAACTTCCCTAACGAACCGCCCTTGCCGCCGACCGTCGCACGATCTTCCAGTGAGATATCGGCGAACCAGCGGATGTTTGCGGTGGAACGCATCGTCGCATTTTTCAATCGCGGCCGTTCAGATGTAGAGCTCTTTATTGATCGGGATGCCGTGTGCGCGGCAATAGCTCTCGTAGTGGTTGATGAACCACCACACATCCAGTGTTTCCACGAAGTTTCCCTTGTCGTCGTAGAACTCGATTGGCCCCTGCAACCAACCGAAGAGCTTGACGCCATCAGCGTGGTCCGTCACCAGCGTGTGCACAAGTCCGGGAGTTTCGTAAATGAAGCCACCGGGGCCAGCGACCCAATCGTATTCGAGATAGCGTGCACTCCCCTCCAGGCAGACCATGACAACCGTTCCGCGATGTTTGTGTGTGCCAATAACGCCAGCAGTCTTGATCCACAAAATGTTGCTGAAAATGTTGTGACGAGTGTCGAACAAAAGATGGCGGATGGCGGCATTTGCTCCGAACGGCACCCACGGGCTTTCCTTTTCCGACGCGCCGACAAATGTACCCGGTATGCCGTGCCGCTTGATCACGTCCGCATACGCTTCCGGCACATCCACGATTTTGTACGCAGTGGATGGCGGAGCCGTCATTCTTGTAATGCTCGGTGTAGTCATGATGTGCCTCCAGGCGCGCTGATTTACCCTGTGTGACTCTGTGTCCTCTGTGGTTCATTAATTTTCAACACAGAGGATACAGAGCCGACTATCGCAAGATCGTTACCACACCCCTGCCGCCGTCCACGCGAATGCGCTGCCCGTCTCTAATTCGCTGGGTAGCGGAACCCGTCCCGACTACAGCAGGCAAGCCGTATTCCCGTGCCACGATAGCGGCGTGGCTCATCGAGCCACCGATATCGGAAACTGCTGCTGCAATCTTTTGAAAAACCGGCGCCCAGCTGGGGTTGGTAATGTGGCACACGAGGATGTCTCCGTGGCGCAAGCGATCAATTTCCTCCACCGACATCACCACCCGGGCCACGCCATCGACCACGCCGCTGGAGGCGGCGAATCCCTTGATCTCATTGGAATCCGGCTTCTCGTCTGCCTCCAGCCACGCTTCCAGGTTCTCACGCGTGATGCCCCACAGCATCACGATGGCGGGATCATCAATCACCTCGGGAACCGGCCCGAGGGCCGGCGGAGTCTCGTGTCTGGCCCATTCCGCAATTGCCGCCTTGCGTTCATTCACAATCGCCGTCCAGTGGACAGGGCCGCGTGGTGCCGACCCGTTCGACCACGAAGTCATCAGATCGACGATCGCCGCCTCAACTTCGTAGTGCGTCAGGTGAAAAACGTCATCGCTGTTCGGAAAAAAGCCCTGTTGCGCGAGAAGCGCGCCGAACTCCCGAATTTTGTTGAAGAATAGATTGGTGTACCAATGCTCACAGTAGAATTTGTGCCCTTCCACGTAAGGAAACACGCGGTGGGCCAGCTGAATCATCTGATCGTAAGCGGCTCGCTCCTCGTCGCTGTTCAGCAGGTCGCGGTAATCGTTAATGAGCTGCTGGCGTTCTGCCATCAGCTTTTCGATCGGCCGCTCAATGCGTTCGCCCGCTTTCAGGTTAGCGATATATCCGGGCAGAGAAGCAAATGGCATGGAAAGGTCGTCGTTCCAGGACCGATGGTAGTGGTAGAAGCCGTCGCCCACGTTGATGTTGAACCAGGGGTCGCGCGCGGCTGCCAGTTCCTCGAGCCACTTGCGGCCCGATTTAGACCTCTCGAGATTTTCGATGATGTCGTCTGGAACGGCGCCCTCGCGGAATTCACCATCGACTCCTAGTTCGATCGCTTGTTTGGCAAGACGCCGCAGCTCGTCGTCGGGACGAAAGATTTCTGCTTCCATGCCTGCGACCATGCGGGCTACGGTCTGTTCGCTGATCTCCGGAAATGCCTTCTTGCAAAAACCGAAAAATGTAAGATACGCGCCATACCCGAGCAGCAGGAACTCGAAGTGATGGTGCCACATGCGGAAATAGCCCTCGAGCGTCTTCTGGTAGATATCGAGGAGGTAGTGATTCGACGCAATGCCGCGCCCAGCGTGAACATGCTCCAGTGGTTCGAACTCGGGCAGCGAAAGCTTGGGTAACGCCTGGGCTGCGCGGATTAAACCCAGCATCTTGTTTTTCCACTGCGCAAATAAATCTTCCCAATGCTCGTAATAATAGAAAGCCCGCTGCTCAAATTCCTTTGTTCGCCGGACAATTTCAGCTGGATCCGTTACAGCGTTGCCCCCGATGTAGATCCGCCCGTTGATGATGCGATAGTCAATTCCGAGTGTTGTGGGCAAGCTTTGCACCCGCGTGTTGGCGGCTCCCAAGGCGCAATAGGCAGCTTCCGCCGTGGTGACGTCGAAAGCAGACATCGGTTCCGGGAAATGCATGGAGTTGTAGAACCAGAAGCGCCCGTCATCTTCCTTGGCGAATTGCATGTAGTACGGGTAGGCAGCCTGCGCGCGTTCTGTTCCGGGGACGACTTTCAAGGAACTCGGAAGCGGGAAGCACCGCGTATTCACTGTTGTGCTCATGCATCCCCTCCGGCCTGCAGTCTGGTTTTGTCGGCCTCAGACACCTTCGATGCATTTTTCACCGACGAGAGATATGCCGGTGGGAACAGCCGGCGGAGCAACAATGAAGGTCCCGAACTGGCCCACAGTCTAAGGGGCATTGCTTCCCCTTCCCCAAAAAGATGGCGCAGATTATAAACCCATGCGCAACTTCTTCATCGTCCTCCGTTTCGTGACGCGGCGAACTCGCGATCAAGAGGCGCTCGGCTTTCGTCGTTGTTCAAGTGAACAAATTTCCTCAAAAGATGCATAAAAACTCGCTCCTCGTCCCGATCCAGAGCTCGAAGCAGGCGACTCGCGAGAACGCTGCTGCGTGGCACAAGCTTCCTCAGAAGCTCATTTCCTTCTGCAGTGAGATGAAGCAGGCGAAACCGCTTGCTCTTCATGGGCATCATCCGGCGCACCAGTCCACGCTCTTCCAGCCTGACCGCAAGATCTGCGGCGGTCGATGTATCCAGCGCACAGAATTTCGCTAGCGTCACCTGGTCAATCCCGGGGTGCTCCTGGAGAATTCGCAGTGCGCAGTATTGGATAGGCGTTACGCCATTGCCCATAGTCGAGTGAAACATCGAAACAGCAATCTGCTGAGCGCGCCGAATCAGATGGCCCGGTTCGTCGTAGACTTCAACTGGCGCCGCGCGGTTACGCCCGACCCTGCGAATTGATCGAAGTTTTCCCTGAACACCCATGTTGCATCCTATTGTAAGGGAAGATCACAATGCTTCCCATCGCTTGCGACGCGGAGTTTCATCCATTAAGCTCGTCCCGTTGAGTACACTGAACAACAATACAGACTGGCACAATTTACCCCTGCGGCCAGTGCGCTTCTTCTCTCCCGACGTCGAGCTCGCCCGTCGAGCCGACGGCAGCTTGTTGATGCGCTCTGTCGAGCCCTTAGCCGATTACGACTGTCGTGTAGGGGCTTGGCTTGACCGCTGGGCGCGCGAAGCCCCGGATCGCACCTTCATCATCGAACAGACCCAGACTGGGGAGCGCTGCATCTCTTACGGGGAAGCTCAGGAGGCGGTCCTGCTTCTGGCGGAGGGATTGCTCAGCTATCGGTTAGGTCCCGAGCGGCCCCTCGCGATTCTCGCCGCAAATGGAATTGATCATGCGCTCATCATGTTGGCCGCTCTCTACGTTGGGATCCCGATTGCTCCCATCGCTCCTGCCTATGCCCTCCAATCGAGCGATTACGCGAAGCTCTCCTACGCTTTTGAGTTGTTAACTCCCGGAATGATCGTGGTTGATGATGGCGCCCTTTATCGCCAACCGTTAGATCACGCTCTCAAGTCGAATATTCCGGCGATCGCTCTTCGCAATGATTCAGCCTCACCCAACGTGCGGGATCTGGCATCGCTGCAAGGCGATGGCAGTCATCGCGATGAAGTACGCGCTGCGGCGGCGCGGGTCGGACGGGAAACAATTGCCAAGTTCCTGTTCACTTCTGGCTCGACCGGCGTGCCAAAGGCCGTCATCAACACGCATGGCATGATTTGCTGTAACTCCCAGATGAAGCGGCAGGTAGCACCGTGCCTGGTGGAGGAGCCACCGGTGATGGTGGATTGGGCTCCCTGGAACCACACTGCCGGCAGCAACAGCAATTTCAGCATCATTCTTCACAATGGCGGCACGTTATATATCGATCCCGGAAAACCCACTCCCGCGCTGTTTGGCGCAAGCCTGGAGTTGCTACGCCGGGTATCGCCGACCATCTACTTCAATGTGCCGCGTGGTTACGAACTGCTAATCCCTCACCTCGACGCCGACCGCGCGTTTGGCAAGCACTTTTTCCAAAGGCTGAAATTTCTCTGGTACGCAGCGGCTTCGATGCAGCCTGCGACCTGGTTCGATCTTGAGCGGCTCGCCGTGGAAACGGTTGGCCACAGAATCCTGACCGTGAGCGGCCTGGGAATGACTGAGACCGCGCCCATTGCGCTCTTCGGCAACGCGAAGGCGAGTGGTCCAGGCGTGGTCGGCGTACCCGTCCCAGGCGTCGAACTCAAGCTCATCCCCGACGACAACAGCTTCGAGGTTCGTTATCGCGGTCCAAACGTGACCCCCGGATACTGGCGCGATCCTGCGGCAACCGCGGCTGCTTTCGATGATGAAGGCTTCCTGCGCTCCGGCGATCTGTTGAGTTTTATCGATCGCCAACGACCACAGGCTGGTCTTCGCTTCGATGGCAGGATGAATGAAGTTTTCAAGCTCGACTCGGGCACCAAAGTCAGCGCCGGCAAGTTGCGCCTTGATGCACTCGACATACTGCGACCGCTGGCCATCGAGGTTGTCGTCGCCGGAGCTGATCGAAAAGATGTGCGCATTCTGATTTTTCCCGATTGGGAGGTATGCGCCGCGGCCGCCGGTCTCGATCAAGCGGCCAACCCTGCACAGATCGCCTCCCATCCGGCCGTCAGGGCGATGTTTCAGGAACGCGTCGTCAAACTGTACGCCGCCGGAACTGGCAGTTCCAACCGCATCGTAGCGGCCTTACTCGTCGAAATCCCACCCTCCAGCGCGGCTGGCGAGCTGACGGAGAAAGGCACGGTCAACAGTCGCGCCTTGCAGCGGAATCGGCCCGAGCTTCTCGGTGCTTTATTCGGAGACGAAGATGAACGAGTGTTGCGCGTGGATGCGATCAAACCTTGAACAGGACATGGTTCGCCCGCAGGCGCCGAGTCGGCTAGGGAGATGCAGAAGTCCGATCCCACGCTTCAAAGCTTGAGCCCGAAGAAGCCAGGCGCTCGATCAGTCTTGCGGGACGCCAGTAGTGCCCCAACTTTTCATGATAATGGCGAATGCCCTCCAGCACGTGGGAAAGGCCCAGTGTATCGGCGTAGAACATCGGTCCGCCCAGGTGGCGTGGGAATCCGTACCCGCTCGTCCACACCACATCAACGTCGGCAGCGCGTGCCGCGGTTCCTTCTTCCAGAACCATGGCACCCACGTTAACTAAAGACAAGATGCAGCGCTCAATAATCTCTTCGTCGTTGATTTCGCGCCGTCGTATGCCTCTGTCCGAAGCCAGCTTCTCGATAAGGTTGTGCACCTCAGGATCCGACACAGCTTCCCGGCTGCCATTTTCATAAGTGTAGAAACCGCGACCGGTTTTCTGGCCGAGCCTGCCCATTTCAGTGAGGCGGTCGGCGATGACGAAATAGGGGTCAGGACGGCTGTCCCGCTTGAAAAGCTGGGCGCGTGCCTTCGTGCCCACATCGTTTCCGCCCAGATCGCTTACCCTTTGCGGCCCCATGGCAAAGCCGAAGTTCTCAAGCGCCGTGTCAACCTGCGCCGGCGTGGCTCCTTCCAGCAGCAACTGCTCGGCCTCGCGAAAGTAGCCATCGAGCATCATCCGATTCCCAATGAAACCGAAAGCGTCGCGCGAGACGACCGCAACTTTCTTGAGAAGTTTTGCGATGCGGAAGGCTGTGGCCAAGCTCTCGGGGGACGTATGCTCGGTTCGCACAATCTCCAAAAGCCTCGAGGCATGTGCGGGAACGAAAAAATGCAAACCCAATACCCGCTCCGGATGCGCCGTGGCGCGGGCCAGTTCAGTCACGGAAAGTGTGGAAGTGTTGGTCGCGATTACACGCTCGGCAGGAAGCGCGGAGTCAAGCCTTGTCAATACATCTTTCTTTGTTTCCACATCCTCGAAGACAGCCTCGATCACGAGATCGGCATCCGCTACTTCGGCGAGCGTGTGGGCATGCCGTATGCGCCGAATGCGCTCATCCGCGACGCTCTGCGCAATGCGGCCGCGTCTGACGCTGGATGCGTACGTTGAACTTACAACCTCGCGGCTCCGGGTAAGGGAAGCGGGATCGTTATCGTTGATCATCACGTCCAGCGCTGCGTCGGCGAATGCAACCGCGATGCCGCTGCCCATCGTCCCCGCGCCAATCACCGCCACGCGTTGGATTGCAGGCGTCTGCGTTCGCTTGTTATGGATTGTCGATGCTCCACTCAATTTTCCTGACTCACGCTCGGCGAAGAAGACGTGCCGAAGCGCCAGGCTCTCGCGTGAAGCCAACGACTTCTGCGCGATGCTGGCCTCGATTGCGATCCCTTGCGCGAAAGGCAACCTGGACGCCTTGATCGCTTCTATTACTAGTTGCTGCGTCGAGCGTCCCTTCAAAGCGCGAGCGTGGGCCAGCAGCGCAGAGGCAATTTCCGCTTCGTCGAGGCTGTCACTGACGCTGCGGTTACACGTTGGGCGCGGACCGCGTCCCTCCTGCACCAGACGTTCACAGAAACTTAGCGCAGCATGGCGCAAATCGCCTTCTACAACATCATCCACCAGCCCCTTGTCCTTGGCTTCAAGCGCCGAAATTGGTGTGCCCGACAGAATCATGTTCAGAGCAGCGCCTGCTCCGATCAGCCTCGGCAGACGTTGCGTCCCCCCGGCGCCCGGAATAATGCCCAGCGTGATCTCTGGCATTCCGAGTTTCGCATCTTTATGCGCGACGCGATAATGACAAGCCATTGCGAGTTCTAGTCCTCCTCCTAAGGCAAGTCCGCCTATCGCGGCAACTATTGGGATAGAAGAGAATTCAATCGCGGTCTGCACCTGCTGTAGGGAGGGCTCGCCCTGCGGACGATCGAACTCCGTGATATCGGCGCCCGCGCTGAACTGCTTGCCGTCCGATGTAATCAGCAGCGCCTTGATGCGCGGGTTCTTTGCTGCCTGCGCCATCGCATCATGGAGTCCGCACCTGACCGAATGGCTGATCGCGTTCACAGGAGGATTGTCGATGCCCATCAGCCCTACGGGCCCTCGCTCATCGAAGGTCACGGCTCTTGCCACGGCCATCTCTCCGTTTTCTTCAAAATGAAACTACAGCGGTATTCGCTGATCCTGCAGGACATCGGTGACTTGCCTAAGGCCCTCGAATTCATATGCAAGACGCAGCCATGTTCCGTATACTGAACGTCGCATTGTATACATTCTCGCACGGGGGGGCTGAGATGAAACAGACGAGTCTGGAAGATGTGCTGCAGACCGCGGGCAACCCGGTAAAGATGCTGCGCAATTCTCAGATCGGCGCTTACGTCTATCCGGTGGTTCCGTACGAGTACTCCAACTGGCGCGATGAACAACTGGCTTGGCGGGAGACCGCAGTTCTGTTCGACCAGTCGCACCATATGGCGAACATCTACGTCGAAGGTCCCGATGCATTAAAAATGCTCTCCCATCTCGCAACCAACAGTTTCGCGCAGTTCCCCGTCAATCGAGCCAAACAATTCGCGCCTTGCAGCTACGACGGTTATGTCATCGGCGATGGCATTCTGTTTCATTTGGAGGAAAATCGTCTCGTTTTCGTGGGCCGCGCACCGGCCGCGAACTGGATTGAATTTCACGCTGCGACAGGAGGCTACGATGTCAAAATCGAGAAAGACGACAGGTCCCCATCCAATCCAAAAGGCAAAGCGGTTGTTCGGACCTGTTACCGTTTTCAGATTCAAGGTCCAAATGCGCCGCAGATTCTGGAAAAACTGAACGCCGGACCGGTCCCGGAGATCAAGTTCTTTCACATGGGTGTGATCAACATCGCCGGACGAGAAGTCCGCGCCTTGCGCCATGGCATGGCCGGCGCCCCCGGGCTGGAGATTTGGGGTCCGTACCAAGAGCGCGAGGAGATTCGTGCTGCCATCGTCGAGGCTGGCAGAGATTTCGGCCTCCGCGAAGTCGGGGCCCGAGCCTACGCGACCAACACCCTCGAGTCGGGATGGATTCCATCGCCTCTTCCCGCCGTCTATACCGGCGAAAAGATGAAAGCCTATAGGCAATGGCTGCCCGCCACCAGTTATGAGGCAACCGGTTCTATCGGTGGCAGTTTCGAGTCCGACGACATCGAGGACTATTACATGTCCCCCTACGCCCTGGGTTACGGGCCGTTCGTCAAGTTCGACCACGATTTCATCGGAAGGGAAGCGCTTGAAAAAATGGCTGGTCGACCCCAGAGAAAGAAAGTCACCTTCGCCTGGCACGGCGAAGATGTTCTGAGGGTGCTTGCCTCAATGTTCGAATCCGGCGAGACATGCAAGTATCTCGATCTACCGCTGTCGAACTATGCGTCTGCCTCATATGACAAAGTGCGATTCCGCGCGCAGACTGTCGGATTCTCCATGTTCGGCGGTTACAGCTATAACGAGCGCTCCATGCTCTCACTGGGCGTGGTTGATCCTTATATTGAGATCGGCGCCGAAGTCACGATTGTGTGGGGCGAAGCGGGAGGCGGCACTCGAAAGACGACCGTTGAAAGGCACAAACAGACGGAGATTCGCGCCATCGTTAGCCCGGTGCCCTATTCGAAAGTCGTACGCGAAACCTACGCGAAAGGATGGCGTACGGTTCAGGTGTGAGCCGAGAATGTTTTTAGTGACCTTTCGGTATCAATCCAATCCATCGTTCTTCTCAGGCCTCCAAAAATGTAGAAGTGCAGACCCGCAATCCCAAGCGGGGGACCACTACCGTCAGCAACGGAAGAAGCAAGGCCGCGAATAATCGGTTCAGGCCCTCTTTCCACGAGAGCCTTCGCGAACGCCGGGTTTTCGCTCAGCACTCGCAGCGAATTGCCTATTCCGCAGCGCACGGCATAGCGCATTAGCGTCAGCAACCCGGCCGGTCCGGCCAATCCCACCCGTATCGGAATATCTATGCCGCGGGCTCGCACTCCCCGCACCCATTCGATGACAGGTTCGGACGTGAAACAGAATTGCGTGATGATCGAGAGTTGCAACCCCTCCTGCTGCGCGAAACTCACCTTCGCCTCGAGCGCCTCATTCAAGACTGTCTCGGGAATATGCGGGTTACCTTCAGGAAACCCCCCGATCGCCATGCGGGATATGCCGGCGTTTTGAAAAAGGCCCGTTTGCATTACCGCCAAGCTGCTGTCATACGGTCCCGCCGGTTGGTGACGGTCGCCGCCTACGATCACAATCCGATCTACACCTGCATCGTGCAATTGCCCGGCCAGCTGCTCGAGTTGGACAGCGCTCTCCAAATGACGCGCTCCCACATGCGGCATGGGTATGTGACCGGCGCGTTTCAACCGTGCTGCTGGCGCGATCACAGCCATTGGATTCGTGCCCGGAATCCAGTTCAGCGACACTTCGGCGCCGGGCTCCAGACGTTCTGCCGCCATTTCTACGGACTTCGCATCGCTTGGATTGAGCTCAATCGAATAGCCGCGCAAAAGATCCCTGATGCCCCGCGAACCGGTTGCACCGTCTTTAGGAAGCATAAGGTTCAGTATACTGAATACAAATCCATTTCTTCATTTTGATCGCAGATTGTCAAGCGTGAAGTTCATCCACATTCCTTCTTGAGGAAATTTACGAAGAACACTGCATGCCGCGGCTGCAGGGCTTTCAGTTTGACAGTTGTCGGGGAAAGTGAGAGGTATATTTGAGTACACTTAACGCCTCCCCAACGGAACGAGCCATGCTGTGTCGTCCAGCGGAAGACCGAACAAGGATTAGATCAGCCGCCTTTCGCAAAAGGAAATTGTGCAAAACGAGCCGGTAATGGATCTCGCTCATCTCGGGCATTTGGAATTGCTCACCCCCAAACCGGAAGAGAGCTTGCGGTTTTTTGTTCAAGTCATGGGTATGACCGAGAGCGGCCGCCAGGGCGAGTCGGTTTACCTGCATGCCTATGACGACTATGAGCGGCATTCGCTCAAACTCACCGCATCAAAACTCCCCGGCTTGGGCCACGTAGCTTATCGCGCACGAAGTGCCCAGGCTCTCGAACGCCGGGTTGCAGCCCTCCAAGGATCAGGCTTCGATATCGGTTGGACCGAGGGCGACTTGGCGCATGGCCCGGCTTTTCTTTGCCAGGATCCGGATGGACACAAAATCGAGCTTTATTACGAGACACAGTGGTATCAGGCGCCGCCTGAGTTGCGTCCGGCCCTCAAGAATCAGGCGCAGAAGTTTCCCGCGCGTGGCATCAACGTGCGGCGCCTCGATCACTGGAACGGACTTGCGGTCGATATCAAAGCCAACCGTGAGTTTTTTGAAAATTACCTGGGCTTTCGTCTCACCGAGCAAATCATCCTGGATGACGGCTCCGAAGCAGCTATCTGGATGACGTGCACCAACAAGAGCTA
>JASHOT010000418.1 GCA_030040965.1 Candidatus Sulfotelmatobacter sp.
CATTTCGACCACGATGGACATCTACGCCCAGTTCGTGCCCGCATCCCAGCGGCGTGCTCTCGCGAAGATGTCCGCAATGGTTGAGGCTCGCACGTCAAAGCCGATCGCAGCGAGTGCACGCAGTATTTCCCTGCCGCCCCAATCGCGGATGGTGAATTAGCTAGTTGGAAATTATTTTGGAGCCAATTGGAGCCAAACCGGGTTGGACGATGGAGCTAAGTGATTGAAAACATGGTGGCCAGGGACGGAGTTGAACCGCCGACGCCAGCCTTTTCAGGGCTGCGCTCTACCACCTGAGCTACCTGGCCACGTCCGAAACCCGCGCCGGATGCGGGTTTGCCAGAACTTCTGCGCTTCAGCAAAACTTCGCGCTTCCCGCGGATTGTAAGCGGAGGTGTGCGCGAGACGACCAACACCGGAGGCGTGCGGAACGCTGTCGATTATAACAATCGCGCCCGTTTCTCTCAACGCGGATAACCTCACGTACCGGCGAAATTCACCCAGTAGCAACCTCGCCTGTCACACGGCCGAGACCGGAGTGCGGGACTATTCCACATCGACAATCTTCTGAAGCCCGAAATGCCACCCTGACACCTAATAGAGCTGGGGATTGTTGCTCATGCCGTCCGTCCATCCCATCTCTACATCTCTCGCGTTGTCATAGTCCCTGGCACCCCCTGGATCATCACGCAGGTTAAGCCGCGAAGCTCTTCACAAATTCGATCAGGCTGCGCAGCGCGATTCCCGACGGACCTTTTGAGATCCACGGCTTCTGATCCTCCATCCATGCCGTGCCTGCGATGTCGAGGTGAATCCATGGCGTGTCCTCGGCAAACTCTTTCAGGAACATGGCAGCCGTGATCGCGCCGCCCCATCGTCCGCCGGTGTTCATAATGTCGGCGATAGTCGAGCGAATCTGCTCCATGTATTCGTCGTCGACCGGCAACCGCCACATCTTCTCGCCGGCGCGCTCGTTGGCGGCATGGAAGCGCTCATACATCTTGTCGTCATTGGTGAAAATGCCTGCATTCGTGTAGCCGAGCGCGACCACAACCGCGCCAGTCAGGGTGGCGGCATCGACCAAGTTGGTGGCACCCAATTGCTTCGCGTAATGCAAGCCGTCGGCCAGAACCAGCCGGCCTTCCGCGTCGGTGTTGATCACTTCAATCGATTTGCCCGACATGGCGATCTGCACATCGCCAGGTTTCTGCGCCTTTCCCGACGGCATATTTTCGGTAGCACAAACGATACCGATCACTTTGATTTTCGTTTTGAGCAGCGCAATCGCGCGCATGGCGCCGATCATGGTTGCGCCGCCCGCCATGTCGTACTTCATTTTTTCCATGCCGTCGGCGGGCTTGATGGAGATGCCGCCCGTGTCGAACGTAATCCCTTTTCCCACGAGGCCGAGCACAGGCTTTTCCGGCGCGCCGGCCGGCTCATGTTTCATGACGATGAGCGTGGGTGGTTCGTCGGAGCCCTGCGCCACGCTCCAGAACGCGCCCATTTTCAGTTCTTTGATCTTGTCGGCACCATAGACTTCGCACTTCAGTCCGACTTCGGCGCACATTTTTTTCGCGCGCTCGCCAAGGATGGTCGGCGTCATCCGATTCGAAGGCTCGTTCACCAGATCGCGCGTAAAGTTCTGCGACTCGCCGATAATCTGTGCCTCGGCGGCAGACTTTTCCAGAGCCGACTTATCTCCGCTCGCGACGATCGTGATCGCGTCAATTTTCTGGTCTTTGCGGTCGCTGCGATAATAATCAGGATCGAAATTTCCGACATGCGCGCCTTCCACGATGGCGCGGACCGCTTCATCGGCGGCAATGCCGGAGGGCGCGATCAGAGCGAAGCTGCGAATTCCGCGGCTCTTCAACGTACGCACAGCAGTGCCGGCGATGCGGCGCAGTTCATAGGTCGAAAACTTCTTTGCGCTTCCCCCGGAGACGAGCAGCAGCCGCTTTCCTTTTAGCCCTGCAGGTTTGTGCAGCAGGTTGGTCTCGAACAGTTTGCCGGTGAGTTCGCCGCTCGCCAGCAAGTCGGCCGCGGCCGACTGCATGGCGGTATCGTTCGTAGCGACCTTGAGTTGCGGTTTCGCGTTCTTATCTTGTTTCGCTTCGTTGTAGTCGAGGACGACGGCAACCAGAGCTTCAGCTTCGAGTTCAGACGGAGACGAGAGGGCAATAGTAGTTTTCATGATCAGGTATGGTGGGTGCTAATCCAGTATCGTCGGCGCGAGCAGAAAAACGCAAGCGCTGCGGGGAAGAGAATGGATTCCGATGCGGCCTCTTTATTTTCGGAAAGCTGCAACCCTCAGCTCGCCAGCGCGCTCGGGAATCTCGTTTGGAAGTCGAGCAGGCCGACCCACTCCGGCGTCAGCGTGATGCGCACCATCGAAGAAATCAGCGTGCGCAGCTGACCCAGCCATTGCTGCGCCAGCGCAGGATCGAAATAGCGCTCAGCCGCCGCCGCGTATTCGGGCACGATGCCCTCGACCGGCTCCAGGCGCGTGGTGCCGCGAATCAGAAGCACCTTGTGCGGGAAAGTATTGTCGTCAATCGTGAGCGCGACTTTCGGATTCTTTCCGAGCGCCTTCAGCTTGGGCGCCTTGGGCGGCGTGGCCATCACAATCTCACGGCCGTTCCAGTGAAACCAGATCGGGATGACACGCGGTGTGCCATCCGACGCAACGTAGGCAAGACGCGCGGGAATTTTCGAATGCAAAAGCTCCTGCGAGGCGGGATGTTGTAGTAGACCCAAATCTCCCTGCTCGACGGCGCGCATAACGACTCCTTTCGCCGTTCCAAACCCGTGTTGCGGATTCGTACGGCCAGCAAACAAAACGTCCGCAGGAATTCTACGCCACCCTCGCTGCGAGAGGAGTCTTGCCCAATTACTTCTTCGCTTGAAAATTGCTGGACGCCGACGACGCCACCAGAAGTTTGCCCTCGTCCTCATTCACCAGATCCAGGTCGAGCGAGGCCATATCGCCCTGGTGGTGCTCCTCGGCTAACGAACCGGGAGTGCCACTGGTTCGCACGCGGAAGTAGTAGATTTTGCCGGGCTCTACGTTCAGGCCGTAAAGCGAGACCAGCCTTCCGCCCGCAATCCAGTCCGAGACCCAGTCGGCGCAAAAGTGATGTTCGCCCGGTGCCACCGTGAATGAGACGTAAGAATTTCCGCGCATCGCGCCAATCCAGGAGCCATCCATGCCGATTCGGGCGGTAACATCGCGGAAGGCTTTGAATTTCTGATCTTCGACGACGTAAACCAGCGCCTTACCGGACTCGATCTGCGCTTCCGGCCTCGGGGCCTCGTCGGTTTTGATGCGAAAGCCTGCCGATACTGGGCCACAGGCAGGTTTTGCGTTGGGCACTAAATCCGGGTTCTGCGCAAACGCGCAGCCCACGAGAAAAACCACCAGGAGCGGAGTTTTCATGGTCGTTCTCCTGCCCTCTGCAAGTCACCGCAGCGCGGCCATAATCAAATGATAGTCCGACGGCGCACGCAGGTTCATAACGATTGGTCAATGTATGTAAACCAATGTCGCTGAATTTGACTATTTCCATCCAACATCTGAACAAAACATTACGCGGCGACGTACACTGCCTACATGACGATGCCCCAACGACTGGGCTATCATTCCATCCTGTAGCGATTTCGGCGAGGTTTTCTCATGCGAATTCGATGGAAGTTGGTCACTCTCATGACGGTGCTTGCTCTCGGAACAGCGGCTCTCCTGGTCCGCAAAAGCGCGAACGCCAGCCCTCCGCAAGCCACAGCGCCAGCCAAAACGGGCGCGCCCATGAAAGTTAGCGAAAGCGCAGCAGCTGCTATCCCCGACACTACGCTCGCCATCAATTCGCCAACCCCGCTCTCGCAGCGTGTGGTTCACTACGAGATCGCCGCGAGCTATGACGCGACCAAGCACACCATCGACGCTACCGAACTCCTCACCTATCACAATCTGACCGGGCAGGCGCTCGATCACTTCCCTTTCCATCTCTATCAGAACGCGTTTCAACCCAACGCAACCTGGGTACGCGAGGCGAAGCGCGACGGCAGCCGTGACACCACATACGACAAGTGGGACTCTAAAGAATATGGTTCAGAAGAAATCAAGAGCATTGAGGTTGTGGGCCAGGGCGATCTGACTTCGCAACTTCACTACATCGCTCCGGATGACGGCAATAAAGATGATAAGACGGTCATCGACCTGCCCGTCGCCAAGCCGATCGCACCCAACGCCTACGTGCAATTCAAAATCAATTTTCACGAGCAGATGCCCGAGACCCAGGCGCGCTCCGGATGGAAGCGCGATTTCCTGCTGGGCGGGCAATGGTTTCCGAAAGTCGGCGTCTGGTGGCATGGAGCCTGGAATTGCCATCAATATCACGCCTTCAGTGAATTTTTCGCAGACTTCGGCGTCTACGACGTGAAGCTCACCGTCCCGCAGAATGAAGTCATCGGCGCCAGCGGCGTAGAAGTCAGCGATGTCAACAATCCCAACGGCACGAAGACCGTCACCTACCACGGCGACGACATTCACGACTTCGCCTGGACCGTCAGCCCGCGCTACAAAGTTTATGAGAGCACGTATCAGGCGCAGATGGGACCGGTGAAGTTGCGCTTCCTCATGCAGCCCGCGCACTGGGATCAGGCGGAGCGCCACGACCGGATCATCCGCGAGACGCTCGACCGCTTCGAGAAGTGGTACGGGCCGTACCCTTACAAAACTCTGACGGTCGTCGATCCCGAACCGGATTCGGCGGCCGAAGGCATGGAATATCCAACCTTTATTACGGGCGGCACGACATGGTTTATGCCCAAAAACGTCTATGGCCCCGAGTTGGTTCTCGAGCATGAATTCGGCCACCAGTATTGGTATGGCATGGTCGCCACCAACGAATTTGAAGACGCGTGGATGGACGAGGGCATCAACAGCTACAGCGAAGTCAAAGTGCTGGACTCGATCCTGGGCAAGGACACGTCCATCATGAACTTCAACGGCATTTCTCTGGGCGAGCGGGGTGAGCAGCGCCTCGGCTACATCAGCCAGGCCGATCGCGATCCCATTGCTCAGAATTCCTACGATTATTACAGCTCCAACTCCTACGGCGGAATCACCTACGGCAAGACTGCGAGCGTATTGCTCACGCTCGAAGGAATCATTGGCCAGGACACCATGGATAAGGCGATGCGCACGTATTTCATGAAGTATCGCTTTACTCATCCCACGAAAAGAGATTTCCTCGACACGATTCAGGAAGTTTCCGGCAAAGATTTGAAGTGGTACTTCGATCAGGCGATCTACGGATCTCCGGTGATGGATTACGAAGTGCTCAAAGTCGGGTCCGATCCGGTGAATTGGTATCAGTCGGGAACGGCAAAAAAAGACGACAAGAATAGCGAGTATCAATCCTACGTTTCCATCCATCGCAAGGAAGACTTCGTTATGCCCATCGTGATCGAGGTTCGCTTCGACAATGGAGAAAAAATCCGCGAGCACTGGGACGGGCAGAGTCGTTGGACGCGGTTCGCATACACGAAGAAAGCGAAAGTGACGTCGGTCGAGATCGATCCGGACCACACCGTGCAGATTGATCGCAACAACTTCAACAACAGTTACATCGTCGAAGGCAATAGTAAAGCCACTTACAAACTCTCAAACTATTGGCTGTTCGTCTCGCAATGGGTGGGGCAGGCGCTGGCGTGGTGGGGAGTTTGAAAAATCGGGCTCGGAACAGCGCGCAGATCAGAGGAAAACTCTTATGAATGAAAATGTGAGCATACTGACGAGCGGGTTGTCGCGCGTGATGCGGAACAAACGATATCTGATCTGGTTCTGGCTGCTGAATTTCGTGCTGGCCGGATTTGGAACGGCAGGCTTACGCGAAAGCTCTCACGCGATCCTCGATCACAGCCTGTACGCCGAGCGTCTAACCCACGGCTTCGATTTCGGCGCCTACATCGAGTTGCTGGCTCGCCCCGAATTTGGCCCCATGAACGCGCTGGTATTTCCCGATGTCTATTTCGCCATCGTCTTTTTTCTGGCCACGGCGTTGTTTCTTCCCGGAATCTTCTTGGGCTACTCTTCGACCTACCGCCTGCCGCGCCACGACTTCTTTCGCGCCTGCGGACGCAACCTGTGGCGATTTATCCGCCTGACGATCATCGCTTTTATCGTGATGGGAATTCTGGCAGGAGTGCTGGGCCTCATCAACACGGCGCTCGGAAAGGTGGCGGCGCAAAGCACGAACGAACTTCTCCCTTTTGAACTGAATGTGATCGGATTGCTGGTGATTTTTCTGGTTATGACCATCGCCCGCATCTGGTTCGATCTCGCCGAAGTCGACGTCGTTCTCCACGATCAGCGCGCGGTGCGGAAATCGATTGGAACCGCGTTCCTTCACACCTTCCGCGGTTTCTTTCGCCTGCTCGGAAGTTATCTCCTCTCCACCATCGTTGCCGCGATTATCCTCGTCGGCGGCCTTTTGGTGTGGAGCGGCCTCGTTGCGCCAGAAAGCGTTTTCAGTGCGTTCGTGGTGTCGCAGATCACTCTTTTTCTATTGCTGATTCCGCGATTCTGGCAGCGCGGAGTTGCCGTCTCCTACTGGCAGCAGCAAATGCTGGCGCCGATTGCTGTGACTACGACGACCGTTCCTGAGGTTGTTTCGCCGGCGCCTGTTGCTGACGTTTTGCCGGCACCAGCCGTAGGAAAAATTTCATGATCGCAGTTTTCCGTTCACTATTAATTTTCGCGACTTGTTCATTTCTCAGTGCGATACCCATCGCATCGGCCCAGCAGGAGTTCCCGCCTCCGCAAGGCAAAGGCAGAGTAGTGGTGATGTCATCCGGCAAATCCGGGCCCGCACATTACGCGCAGGTCGCACAGGAAACAGCCGCGCTCGGTTATGACGTCGTGCTTTTCGATGGCAACACCGAGGAATTCACCAAGGGCGAGGGCGTACGCGCACACATTCAGCAGGCTCAGACCATGCCGCACGCGCTCCCTGGAAAAGTCGCGCTGGTCGGCTTCTCGCTGGGCGGGGGGGAGCAACTCTACTGGGGAACACAATCCGATCAGGTCGCGGGCGCGGTGGCGTGGTATCCAGCCAACCAGTTCATCAAAGACATCGCCGGATTCGCCCAGCGCCTGCAAGTTCCCGTCGTCGTGTTCGCCGGAGGCAAAGACAAATACCGGCATGAATGCTGCACGGCAGCAAAAGACGTCGAACTCGCGCAGGCCGCGAGAACGGCGGGAAAATCCTTCGACGTTACCGTCTACCCCGACGCAAATCACGACTTCGTAAAGGGTGGAGAAAACTACAACGAAAAGGTTTATGCAGACGCCTTTCACCGCATGGCCGACGCTTTGAAAACTTTTCTGCCGAATTAGCTTTTTGTCTTCTCAGCGGTGGCTGACCAACTCTCGCAGCTTCAGTGCGTTGTTGGCCCGGCAATTGCGCCAGCACCATGCTTTTGTCCGCCAAAGTCCAGCTCAAAGTGCGGCTCCGAGCGCGTGCCTGACACGCGAAACGGAATCTCCGTTCCAGCGCCGTCTTTGTGAAAAAAAGGATCAATCGGCTTCAACAGCACCGACTTCCACCCCGTGGTCATCTGCGACAGCTTGGCTTCAAGTTTCAGCTTTCCATAAAAATCGAACGTATTGCCGTCCAGGCTGTATTGACCCGTAACGTCCGCGTTCGTGCCAGGCACGGAAAAATGCAATTGCGAAAAGCTGAGCAGCCCCTGATCCAGACGAAACTTGCCGTCAAGACCCGACTTCACTGTGTCTTCGTCATGCCGCCTTGCCTCTTTTGGTTTTCCCTGGCTGCGCAAACTGAGGGAATCGATTCGATCTTGAATCTTCGGATTGGAAAACTCTCCCGCAGGAATATGAAACAGGCCATCGAGTTTCAGGCGCTCGGCAAAGTCTGCTGGCCCGGGAAGCAGGCTCATGCGCGTTTTCAGGGCAATGTCTCCACGCAAAACCGGCGGATCGGTTTTCACACCCAGTTCGAGCAGATCCTCAACCCGACCATGATCCAGCACAACGTTTAACTCGATGTCATGACCCGCCGGATCCTTCACGCGCACGACTTTGCCATTCGCAGCGAGGGAAGTGTTCAGAAATCGTGCATTGACCGGCTCAAGATAAGTGTCGCCGTCCATGCCGTCGACGATGGCGTGAAAATCGGTGCGCAGGTCGACCGGATGCCCGCTGGTTGACACGATGCGAAAATCCGGCGTCTCGGTCGAGCCTTCGACTTCGATTCTCGCCAGCGTGCCCTTGTACTTTCCGTCAGAAGATAAAATTCCAGCGATTCCTTTCAGCGTGCCTAGATCGGCATGCGTGAAAGAATACTCGCCCGCCACCGGAGTGTCGCCGGGCTCATCTTCGCGGAAAGGCCCAAACGTTCCATCGGAGTGAATGTCGCCGACTGGCTTGGGATTGGTCAGAGTCGCCTCAAAGCGCAGCGGCTGCCCTGTTCCAATTTTTTTCATCACCAGATTGCTGATCTTGAATTCGAGCGGTGCTTTCCCGGGCTTATGCGTATTAATAATGAGTGCGGTATCTTCACACACGAAGCTGTCGACGATGATTTTGATTTTTTCGCCCGTTCCCCCGCTCATCTGACCTACCTGCGAGCGATCTTCTTTCGGCGGAATGTTCAGCGTCATGCCTTGCACACGAACAGTGTCGATGTGCATGGGCGAGCGTAGCAGACCCAGAACGCCGGTTTTGAACTGAAACGCCTCGACTCCGATCAGCGGCTGCACTCCAGGCTCGGTCGGATTCGGATCAGTCGG
>JASHOT010000419.1 GCA_030040965.1 Candidatus Sulfotelmatobacter sp.
GCGAGGTCAGCGGCGTCCCGCTCGACATCGAGCGCGGCTGGGATCTGGACATTGATCGTCTTCGCCGGGCTGTCCGGTCGAACACCAGACTGATCTCCATAAACTTCCCCAACAATCCTACCGGACGCATCATTTCGCGCCCTTCGCTCGACGCGATTATCGAGATATGCCGCAAGCACGGCATTTGGCTGTTCAGCGACGAAGTGTATCGCATGATTGAGCGGGATCCCGCAATCCGCTTGCCACAAGCGGTCGATATCTGCGAGCGTGCCATCTCCCTCAACGTGATGTCGAAAGTCTATGGACTCCCCGGGCTCCGCATCGGTTGGCTTGCGTGCAAGGACCGCGAACTGCTCGTGCGCTTCGAACGCTTCAAACATTATCTGTCGATCTGCAATTCAGGCCCCTCAGAAGTGCTGACGCGCATCGCTCTCAAGGCTCGCAACCGGATCCTGGATAGGAATCGCGCCATCGTCCGCGAGAACATCGTTGTACTGAATCAATTCTTTCAAGAGTTCTCCAGTTGGTTCGATTGGAAGGAGCCCGATGGCAGCTGTGTCTGCTTCGTCCGTTACAAAGGAAAGGACGGCGTTGAGAGCTTTGCCAAACGTCTGGTGGAAGAGTCCGGAGTATTGCTCCTGCCTGCGAGCATCTACCGCTCCGAACTGAACCAAGTGCCAGCTGATTGCATGCGTATAGGTTTTGGCCGCAAGCATGTACCGGAAGGCTTGGAAGTCATGCGCGATTGGGTGAAGCGCAATTTGCGATGAAGCGGACTCTCGAAATTCCGGAATTGAGCCTTTGCGGGCGCGTCTACGAGCCTCCTCCACGGTCAACGACATTGCTGCGAATCGAGGACAGGGCTCGCTCTCTGGTCCTGGACAGGTCGTGATGTAGGCCCGCTCGAAAGCTGGTGTACGCCCCGTCCGCAAACCGTGCGCATATCGACCGTTTTCATCGTGTGCTTTCGGCAAGGGTGCGTGACTAGAGCGGGCAGAGATTGATAAATTCTCAGTCGCTACCAGGCGACTGATCATGGCCACGCCAGAGACTCCAATTCCAGACGAACTCCCGGAACTTCAGACCAAGCTCGAGCAGTTTCGCGCAACCCACCCAGCTCGGACCAGGCTGCCGGAATCACTGTGGCAAGAGGCCGCGGACCTGGCTCGGGGCCATGGCATCTATGTGGTGGCACGCTCGCTGCGGCTGGACTACAGCACTCTCAAGAAGCATGTGAACGGATCTTCGGCAGGTTGCCGGCCTCGGCGAGGAAAGACGAAACCAAGATTCGTCGAACTCATCGGTACCCCGCGGGCGAGCGTCGATGAATACGTGATTGAGTTCGAATCCAATCGGGGTTGCAAGGTGCGGATCCATTGCAAGACCAGCACCGCACCGGATTGGGCGGCCTTGCTGCAGGCCTGGCAACAAGTGCAACGATGATTCAGATCACGAACCAGATGCGAGTGCTGGTTGCGATCGAGCCGGTCGACGGACGAAAGGGGATGGATTCCTTGGCGCAGCTCTGCCAGGAGAAACTAGCAGAAGACCCTTTCTCAGGCTGCGTTTTCGTGTTTCGCAGTCGCAGCGGAACCGCGATCCGGCTACTCAGCTATGACGGGCAGGGATACTGGCTGGCGCAAAAACGCCTTTCCACCGGACGGTTCGTATGGTGGCCGGGGGGCGAGGAAGCGGCCAAACCATTGGAAGCGTATGAAGTGCAGCTGCTGCTGGCAGCAGGAGATGCTTCGCAGATTCGGGCCGCGCCGATGTGGCGGCGGGTGAATGGGCCAAAGTGAGGCGGTATCCAGGAAAATATCGTGAAGGATATTTTTTCTCTTGCGTTCCAAGAATGAAAAACGCATACTACGGGGCATGGGGACCGCTTCTATCCTGCCGGCATTGCGGTACCGAGGGCGGGAAATCACTGCCAGGGACGTCCTTTATATACGCCGCTTGATTGCGGCACAGCCGAGCGCGAGCCGACGAACACTTTCCAAACTGCTGTGCGAGAGCTGGGGGTGGCGGCAAGCCAACGGTGCGCTGCGCGACATGGTCTGCCGTGGGATGTTGCTGATGCTGGAGCGTGCGGGTCAAATCGTATTGCCGCCGGTGAGTTATGTGCGGCACAACCCGCTGGCGCAGCGAGCGCGACCGGCACCCGCGGTGCTGGATCGAACGCCGATAGAGGATGGCTTGGCCAAGTTGCAGCCTCTCGAGTTCCAGGCGGTGCGGCGCACGCCGCAGGAGAGCTTGTTCAATAGCCTGATGGAGGAGCATCACTACCTGGGTTACGAACAACCGGTGGGCGAACACCTGAAATATCTGGTGTGGGGGCAAGGGCGGCCGGTCGCGGGATTGGCGTGGTCGTCGGCACCACGCCATCTGGGCAGTCGAGATCGTTACATCGGATGGAGCCGGGAGGCGCGGCGGCGAAACATCGGCCTGGTGGCTTACAACACGCGTTTTCTGATTCTGCCCTGGGTCCGGGTCGAGCACCTGGCATCACACATCCTCAGTCGGATGGCGCAGAGGATCTCGGGCGATTGGGAGCAGAGCTACGGACATCCGATCTACTTTCTGGAAACCTTCGTGGACCGGGAGCGTTTTCGCGGGACTTGCTATCGGGCAGCCAACTGGGTCGTGCTGGGGGAGACGACCGGGCGTGGCCACAATGACCAAACCGGCCGGCCGAACCGGTCGATCAAACAGGTACTGGGCTATGCTCTCGATCGACAGTTTCGTCAACGACTGAGTGAGGTGCAGCCGTGACGCCGATGGAGCGGATCGATCTCGGCGCGGAGGAACTGGAACAGTTACTGGAGCGTGCCCGAGAAAAGCTATCGGAAGAGGATTACCGCAAGCTCAAGGCAGCGATTGACACACTGGAATATCTGACCGACTTGGTGGCCGACAAGGACACCACCATTCGGCATCTGCGACAACTGTTATTGCCCGCCGGTACGGAAAAGACCAAGGACATTCTGGCCAAACTGGGAGTCGCGTCGACGGGTGACCGAGAGGAGCGAAGATCGCAGAGCGGTTCCGCACAGCCCCAGTCGGACCCACCACCCGGCCATGGACGGAATGGTGCCGAGGACTACCGGGAAGCTCGCCGAGTGCCGGTTTCTCACCCCAAACTGAAACATGGCGATCGCTGCCCGGAGTGCGGGAAAGGCAATGTCTACGCGCAGAAAGAGCCCAAAGTATTGGTGCGGATCATCGGGCAGGCGCCGCTGGCAGCCACGGTTTATTCGCTGGAGCGGTTACGTTGCGGAGCCTGCGGACAGATCTTTACGGCGCCAGAACCGGAAGGAGTCGGGCCGGAGAAGTACGACGAGACGGCGGCGGCGATGATCGCACAACTGAAGTACGGCAGCGGCACGCCGTTCTATCGGTTGGAACAACTGGAACGGCATCTGGGGATTCCGATGCCGGCGGCGACTCAGTGGGAGATTGTCGAGGAAGCGGCGGAGGTCATCAAGCCGGCACGCGACGAGTTAGTTCGGCAGGCGGCGCAAGGCGAGGTGATGCACAATGACGACACCAGCATGCGGGTGCTGCACCTGGTGCGCGATCCCAGCGATGAGCGGACCGGAGTGTTCACCAGTGGCATCGTGGCCGTCGGGCAAGGGCGCCGCATTGCCTTGTACTTCACCGGAGCCAAGCATGCGGGGGAGAACCTGGCGGAGGTATTGCAAAAGCGGGCTAGCGAACTCGGACCTCCTATACAGATGTGCGATGCCCTCTCGCGCAACGTGCCCAAGCTAGCGGCTGGAGTAGAGATCCTGTTGGCTAACTGCCTGGCACACGGTCGCCGGCAGTTTGTGGAAGTGGCGGGAAGCTTTCCCGAGCAATGCCGTTATGTGTTGGAAAGGTTGGGAGAGGTCTATGGTTACGATGCGGAAGCCCGCGAGCGCGGTCTGAGCCCCGAGGAACGGCTTCGGTTTCATCAGGAGAACAGCGGCCCGGTGATGAACAAGCTCCAGCAATGGCTGGAGGGGCAGTTCCGCGAGCGCAAAACCGAGCCCAACTCTGGCCTGGGCAAGGCTATTACGTATCTATTGCGACACTGGAAGGCGCTGACATTGTTTTTACGGCAGGCGGGAACTCCGCTGGACAATAACATCGTGGAAAGGGGATTGAAGCGTGCGATTCTGCATCGTAAGAATGCCCTTTTCTATCGCACCCTGAACGGCGCCCAGGTGGGCGATCTGTTCATGACACTCATCCACACCGCCGAGTTGTGTGGCGCCAACTCATTGGACTACCTCAC
>JASHOT010000420.1 GCA_030040965.1 Candidatus Sulfotelmatobacter sp.
GTGAGGTAGTCCAATGAGTTGGCGCCACACAACTCGGCGGTGTGGATGAGTGTCATGAACAGATCGCCCACCTGGGCGCCGTTCAGGGTGCGATAGAAAAGGGCATTCTTACGATGCAGAATCGCACGCTTCAATCCCCTTTCCACGATGTTATTGTCCAGCGGAGTTCCCGCCTGCCGTAAAAACAATGTCAGCGCACGAGACTGCAATCTTACTAAAATCGATTGTAAGTCTTGTATAATGTGTTTGATATGGACCATTTTTGAGCAGGTCATTAGCGTCAATATAGTTCTATTATGGAACTATATTGACAAAACCTCTATTGCTGATGAGACTATGACTTATGCGAAGTCGCATCAACGAACTTCAGGCGATCGCGGAAAACAATGACGGTTTCGTGACCGCAAGCCAGGCGCGCACGGCTGGAATCAAGGACTCAGTTTTAGCGCGCCTGACGCAACGAGGAAAACTCCAGCGCGTCGCACGAGGGGTCTACCGCATTCCTTATTTTCCCTCGGACCGATTCGGGCAGTACCGGGAATCGGTGCTCTGGGCAAGGGCTGACAGCGGACCGGAGAAAATAGCGTTGTCCCACGAAACTGCCCTGGCAGTCTACGGTATTTCCGATGCGAATCCGTCCCGGGTGCATATCACTGTGCCGAAGACTGCCCGCCTCCGACGTCAACGTCCGAAGTGGGTGGAGATTCATCGCGCTGATCTGCGTCCCTCGGACATCGAAACTCGCGAAGGGCTCCCTGTTACTACCGTTGAAAAAACAATACTGCAGATTGTCGAGGAAAGCGGCCGTCTAGGTTTGGCACGAGGAGCTTTGCGAGATGCGCGCAAAGAGGGTTACATCACATCCGACAAGGCCCGTGCCCTCACGCTCTATCTCAACCGATACGCACATACAAGCGCGCGTCAAAAAGCAAAGGCGGTCAAGGCCAAAACATGACAGCAAAACCAGCGGAACGCTTGGAAAAGACACTCGCGCGTGTGGCACGCGAGCACGGCCTCGATCAGGAGCGCCTGCGCCGCTGGATCTCGTTCTTGGCGTTGTGCGGGGTGTTGGAGCGCGCCATGGAAAAAGGCACGATCGATATGTATTACCTTAAGGGCGGCGTGGCCATGGAACTGCGCTACGCACGCGCAGCGCGTACCACAAAGGACTTCGATCTCGGCCTGACTGGTAACAGACCAGAACGTCTTCGCCGGCTTGCGCAAGTCTTGCAACTCGCCTTTGACGATTTCACATTCCGCTTAAAGGCCGGACAACATGAGATGGATCTAGCCGACACAATCCGCGTTGAAGTCGCCATTGAATACAGAGGCCGAGCATGGCAAACGATCGCAGTCGACCTTGGTCCCAGTGAAGCCCAAGAAGTTGATGTAATCGCACCCGCCATCGAAGGTGTGGCAGAGATGGGAATCCCAGTCACGCCGCAAGTACGATGCCTGGGAATCAACGAGCAGGTGGCGCAGAAGCTTCATGCCTGTACCGGACCTCACAAGGAAGGCCGCGCGCGCGACGTGCTCGATATTCTGGTCGTGGATATGCTTGGCCAGATCGATCTCTCTCTCTCGCGCGCGCCGCGGCGGTGCGGATCTTTGCAGAAAGAAACACACATCCCTTTCCTCCGGACACCGCGATTCCGGCAGAGTGGAATGCCGAACTCGAAACGCTAGCAGAGGAATTGGGATACGGCACGAAGGACGCAAAAGAAATTCAAAAAAAGTTCAGCGCCTCGTTACTGCAGTAGCCGGCGCTTAATACCGGCGAATGCCAGGATTTGTACGGACCGTAGCTGCGACGTCGGATTTTCGAACTCATTACTGCGAGGACGGATTACTGTTGGCTGATGATTGATTCAGCTCCTGCTGCAACTGGAGCATTTGCCGCAACTGATCAGCATTGGACGAACCGGATGGCGATGGATTTCGCGGTCCGGCCTGCGCCAAGGGTTGACTCGATTTAGGCGTCTGTTGAAAGACAACGTAGATCGGTAGGCCAGCCGCAACCGTCACAACCATCTGTTGGTTCACCGCCATACTGGAAACTTCTTCATCGCCGGTTTCGCCAATATTACTGGCAAGGCGTTCTCGCATGAGATCTGACTCGCTAATTGGCTGGTTCAAACTGCCCTGACCGAGGAACAGAGAACCCGCCTGGCCGATTCCCGACAGCGATCTGACGAGGACGTTCTTCCCTGTGTTCTTGCCTTCGACTTTTCCTTTGAGTGGCCGCAAGTCCAAGCCCGTCGCGGCAGCCTCAATAGGAACGGTTGCCCCATCCGGCATGAGAAGGGAATCAAATTGAAGGTCAATATATCCGGAACGGTTCGCCTGCCGAATATGGCCAACCGCCTTTGCTCCTGCAGGAACGATAATTTCGCCGCCTTGTTCGTAGTTGTACTCGATGACCGCCAGCACGGGAGCCCGAACCGCCGTGCTCGCCGCTGATTCCAGACGGGCCCGCAACTGCGTGCCGGTCGCCAACCCCGCTCTTTGCGCAGCGTCGATGTGCGCTTTTGGCCGAGTGCTTCCATCCCGGGTATCTCGGGATCCAGTTCGTCACGCCAGCGGTAGAGTTGCCGGCGCGAGACGTGCAGCTCTCGCGCCAGTGCCTTGATGTTTTCGCAGCCTCGCAGTCGCTCTACTGCGAACTCACGAAACTCCTTTGTATACCGTCTCTTTGCCACTCGCAGTTTCCTTTCCTGCAAAGTGTGCCATTGTTTACTGTCTCATTCTTGGGGTTCACTCCACCCATTGGCTGACCCCACAAGCTGAGACAGTTTTGCTGAATGAGAGAATGAGACACGTGCGATAGAGTTGGAGCTAAAGCACTAGGTACCAATTTTTGCCCTATCGTAAAATAGTCTGAACTATTTTACGATATGCGCGATAATAGTACCATGCACGAGCGCAGGCGTCTTTACACCGCAATCCTCTCCGATCACCTTGAACGCCACCGCCAGATGGCACTGGTCTCAGGACCTCGGCAGGTTGGAAAGACGACCACTTGCAGGTCGGTCAGCGACGAGTATCTTAACTGGGACAATGCCGATGACCGCCGGCTCCTGCTGCGTGGGCCGGCTGCGCTCGCGGAGGCCCTTCACCTGAATGTCCTGCGAGCGCAGCGTCCTGTCGCTACACTCGATGAGCTGCACAAGTACACGAAGTGGAAAGGGCTTCTGAAGGGTTTCTTCGACAGCTACGGGGACCGCGTACGGCTCATTATCACGGGAAGCTCTCGCATCGACATCTTCCGGCGCGGCGGAGACAGCCTGATGGGGCGCTACTTTCTTTACCGGATGCATCCCTGGAGCGTGGCCGAGAGTCTGCGAACGGACCTGCCCCAAAAAGAAGTTCACGTTCCCGCAGAAGTATCTTCGGCGGATTGGGACGCCTTATGGGAACACGGAGGTTTCCCGGAACCATTCCTCCGCCGCGACACTCGGTTCACCCGCCGTTGGCGTTCACTCCGGCAGGAACAGTTATCGCGTGAAGACTTGCGCGAAGTCGCGCGGGTGGCCGATCTGGGAATTATGGAAACGCTAAT
>JASHOT010000421.1 GCA_030040965.1 Candidatus Sulfotelmatobacter sp.
GAGACCGGTTCGGCGATCACGGCCTGGTGGGTGTGGCCATAACGCAGGATCGGGGTGAATGCTGCGAAATCGACACTTTTCTGCTGAGCTGCCGCGTAATTGGAAGAACAGTCGAGACCGCACTGCTTTCTCAACTGGCAGAGCACGCATCCTCGAAGGGATGCAAGCGACTGATCGGATGGTTCTTGCCAACCAAGAAAAATGCTCCCGCCCGCGACTTTTACCACCTTCACGGATTTGCGATCAGTGAGCAAAGCGCGGCGGGATCCCTCTGGTCTTTGGATCTCCCGAAGCAGCAGATCGCATCTCCAGAATGGGTTAAAGTAATTAGACTGGCCACCGTTTAGGGGAGGAAAGCATTACTTTGACCGTCTTCGATCAAGTTCGAACTCTGGCGTGCGATCTGTTCGCAACTTCAGCCGACAAGCTCAGCAGCTCCTCTTCCCCTGAAACAGTCGAAGCATGGGACTCCGTGCAACACCTCAACCTGGTGCTGGCGGTGGAAGAAAAATTCCATCTTCAGCTTTCCCCGGAAGAAATTGAACAAATGAAGACTATTGGGGACGTTGTGAAGATTGTGGAAGGCAAACTTCAAACCGCGCCGAGTTAGTCCTTGCCCATTACCATTCAGCCATATCTTCCCGAACATGAACGGGCGGTCGCGGAATTCAACCAAAGGCTGAAAACTGCGACCAACGATCCGAGCCTGGTCTTTCCTCGTTATGCCGTTCCGCGCTGGCTGCCACCGACATCCGGCCAACCGGTGTGGAACGAATTGTTTGTGGCCGTCGAGGGATCGTCCGTACGTGGCGCCTACGGACTCAAACAGGAGCAGATCTTTGTACGTGGCAAAGGAATTTATACGGCGGCCTGCTATCACCATTCGCTGGCCGAAGGGATCATCGACCGTGCCTACGCCTCCGTGGGAGTTTTGCTCGTGCGGGATGCGTTGGTTCGTCAGCCGCTGCTTTACGTTCTTGGCATGGGTGGCATGGACCGGCCCATCGCGAAAATGTTGAAAGCTTTGGGATTCAGCCTGACCGTGCTCCCCTTTTATTTTCGAGTCGTCTATCCCGCCAAGTTTCTTCGCGAGATGCAGGCGCTGCGCGATCAGCCCTGGCGTGCATGGCTCATGGACTTCGCTGCTCTCACGGGAACAGGATGGCTAGGGATTAAAACGATTCAAGCTGCCAAAGCCCTGCGGACGCTGCGAGGAGATTTCAGCGCTGAAGAAGTAGCCGAGTTTTCCGATTGGGCAAACGACTTGTGGAGTGAGGCGCGCGACTCGGTCAGCCTCGCGGCGGTCCGCGATGCAAAGACTCTTCGGTTGCTATATACGTCCGGCGACACGGCTCTCACTCGCCTACGTGTGAGCCGCAACGGCAAGCCGATCGGATGGGCGGTCGTAGGCGAGCGGCGAAAAGATTCCAAGTTCGGCGAGATGCGTGTGGGCTCGATTGTAGACTGCTGGGCATTGCCGGTGAACGCCGCAGCCGTGATTCGGGCCGCGACCCGTGCCATCGAAAAGCGGAATGTCGATCTGATCGTTTCCAATCACGGTCACCATCTGTGGGGGCGAGCCTTCGAAGCAGGCGGATACCTCGGAGGCCCGTCGACGTTTGTGCTCGCGATGTCGCCCAAGCTTACCGAATTGCTTCAGCCCTTGGAGAAGACCCGGGATTTCATTCACATCACGCGCGCCGACGGGGATGGGCTGCCGCGAAACTTCTGAGCCGGTTACTTCCGCAGGCTTGTAAGGCCGGCATCACTGGGAACGTCAGAGCTCAACGTATAACCCAGATGGCTCATGATGCGTCCCCAGGCGGCTTCAATCTGCCGGACCGATTGCGCGGTCAAAATCTGCTTCCAGCCGCCGGATTCGGCTTTTCGCACAAAAGCTTTGTCTTGGCGTGTGTAGCGCGTCTGCACCCACTTGTTGCCCTGCTTGCTTTCCAACTGACGCATACGATCGGCCGAACTCAATTCCAGCGCTCGAGTGAGCCGCTCGTTGGATGCCTGAATGCCAAGCATTTTCGCCACGTTAGCGAGCTCCGGCAGAGGATTGCCGATCAGATTTTCATATCGTACGATGACAAAACGATCCCGGCCCTCCCGCGTACTCAGCCAACTGGTAACGTGATCTCCCCAGTTGGCGAGCCGGGCCCAATAAATGCCCTCGATCCAGCGCGGAATGAAATCCTCAATCGGGTAACCATCGTTCACCGATTTCTGCTTCATCTCCCAGTGATATTGCGAAATGGCAACATCGCGGGGATCCCGCACGATATAAATCACTCTTCTGTAACGTGGATCAAAAACTTCGTGACTTTTCAGGAAACGCGGCCGAGGAAGATTTCTCAGATAGTGGTCGCTATGCTTGTACATGTCGGGAACCAAGCGCTCCACATTCAGGAAAGTAACTTCTTCTTCCGTATGTACCAGATTCCCGACCAGGAAACGTGTCCATGTATTCCCGGACCGCGGATAGGAGGTCAGGAAAACATCGTCTGGAAAAATGGTGATATCGCGCTCAATTCTGAGTCTACGAAACAACACGTCACTCACACGCGAAAAATGCTTGAGCGCCCTGTTCAGCATTTCTGCGCCTCGGATTTTGCCGTCGGTGTCATGAAATCAATTGAAGTCGGCTACAGCTCATTCTAGCAAGCGACGCTTCCACGCTCCGGTAACCGAAAGATCGCAAGGCCAACCGGGGACGATTTACGATGGGTCGGCGGAGTCCGTTCCTTCAGTTTCTGAAAAACGGCGCCGGCGCTGCAACCATCCCTGAAACCGCTGCTTCCTTTCGAACAGGGCCTTGGCTTGACCGCGCAATGTCGAGATCACTCGATAGCGCGACTTGGTAAACCAAGGCACTCGATGCGGTACACAGCCGTACTTTTCCTTATAGCTTCCTCCGCCACCCCAGTCGTAAATCTCAAGGCCGCGACTCTTCCAAAACTTCATGACAAACCAATGAATCGCCTCATTTGGGCGCAGATTCTGGCTGCCGCGGAAGCTGGCATTGCCCCAGAACTCACAGATTTTGTTGAACCCGGGAAAAATCCCCGTCGCGATGCACTTCCCCTGCTCATCACGCGCGCGCACCAGGAGCAAGCGCCCAGTCGGATCGAGATTTCGGATCAGGGCTCGAACCCGCTCGACTGAATACGTAGGAACCAGCCCTTGCTTGGCGAACACATCTTTCAATTGCTCGTAGTAATCATCGGCGAATGCGGGATCATGGGCCTGTTCGACGACGACGCCGCTCTTTTCCGCCTTACGCACGCAGCGTCGGCAGGCGCTATCCATTTTGCCGAACAGCTTTTCTTCTGTTTCCGTGAGGTCAGTACGATAGGAGAAGTATGCGTCGGCCGCAAACCCATTTTCTACGCCATCCTCGACCGAAAAACATGGATCCGAGACTTCTATGTGCAGGCACTTGAGCCTATCCCACGCGGTGCGCTCGATCGCGGCCAGAGCAGCTTTTCGCGAGGCTCCCGGAAGAAGATTGAATCCCATATAGGGCGTCGTCCACCCCGGAAACGAACTGCCGAGCAAACGAATGCCAAAGCGAGTAAATACGAGCCCCGAGAAATATCCAACCGTTTGCCCGCTCTCGCTCAGTTCACAAACAACGATCTCGGCGTGCTGCGTTTCATGCACAAAATTCAGCCATTCCCGCGTCTGAAACACTGTTCGATCGGCAAAACCATCCAATCGTGCCCAGTCGATTGTCAAGGGATCAACGATTTTCGCGTTCATTGCTGAATTTTTCAGAAGGGATCCTTTTACGAATGGAAAACGGATTACCAGCAAATGCCCTGATAGGAGCTGTTGCCGTCCGGACGCGATACCGAAGCCAGATTTACAAGGTCGATCAGAATCTGGTCGCGCCGGAGGCAAGCAGCAAGCTGGTTCTTGTCAACCTTGGTCGCAATAATGACGATCTCGCCGCTGCGCACCACCTCTTCCAAATCCCCTGACAACAATGAGCCGATATGGGGAATGACCTCCTCGATGTACTGCCGGTTGGAACCCGCAAGGCGGCCCAACAACACGTCGCGATCCCAGATCCGCACCAGGCAGCCTTCGCCGAGCAGGCGTTTGATCATCTGCACCTGCGGGCTCTCGCGCAGGTCATCGGTGCCGGGCTTGAAGCTCAATCCCAAAAACGCGATCTTGCGCTTGTTGGTTCGCAAGACGGTTTCTAAGGCTCGATCGATGTGGGCAACGTTGCTGGGCAGAATCGACTCAAGCAGAGGCAGAGTGACATCCAACTCTCTTGCTCGATGGCTCAACGCCCGCAGGTCCTTTGGCAGGCAAGAGCCCCCAAACGCAAAGCCGGGGGCCAAATACGCAGTAGAGATGTTGAGTTTGGTGTCGGAAGTGTAAATCTTCGTGACCGCTTCCGTATCGACGGCGAGGCTTTTGCACAGCGTGCCAACCTCGTTGGCAAAGCCGATTTTCAGGGCATGGAATGCATTGCAGACGTACTTCACCATCTCGGCAACGGGAATCTGGGTTTCAAACACCGGTCCCGAGACGGTCCTGTATAGCTCTCGCAGAGGCGCAAGAAATTGCGCATCCTGAGCACCAAGAACCGTGTACGGGGGTTGGAAGAAGTCGGCCACCGCGCTGCCTTCGCGCATGAACTCCGGGTTGTAACAGACAGCGAAATGGCTCCCGACAGAGCGTCCGCTGGCTTGCTCTAACGTTGGAATGACCAGCGCTTCGGTTGTGCCTGGCAACACTGTGCTGCGCAGAACAACGACGTGATGCGACTGCTTCTGCCTGAGTGCCACTCCAATCTCGTGAACCACCCGTTCCACGTAGCTGAGATCGAGTTTCCCGCTGCGCAGGCTGGGGGTTCCCACGCATACAAAAGAAATATCGGAATTGCACACCGCGTCCTCCGCATTTGTCGTGGCATGCAGCAACCCTGCCCGATGGCCTTCCGCGATCAGTTCGCTCATGCGGGCTTCCACGATTGGCGTGTGCCCCGAGGCCATCATTTCAACCTTGACAGGGCTGACATCCACTCCAATGACTTTGTGACCGGCATGGGCAAAGCATGCCGCCGACACCGACCCTACGTAGCCCATTCCGAACACACTGATCGACAGACCCACTCGCGAACTCCTCAAAAATGCTGATGAAAGTGAAGTTTCAGTATGCCAATTTCCCAACCGCCTCGACGGTTACCTAAGTTTCGCGATTCAATCCGCTTGATGCTGTTCATTGGAGTATACCGGGAACTTGAGGATAAAATCTGGATGTGCCTCGCAGCGGAAGAAGACTCTTATCTCGTTTGCGGAACATGAGTTGGAACAAGATGCAGACTCGGCTGCGGCAAGAGATTGGGAAGCGCGCCGACCTGGCTCGGTACAGGATAGGGCTGCGACCGCGAGAGGACGGGTTGCGTCTTTCAGGCGCGCCCACAGGAAACTTTTTCTTCAATGCGAATGAGCTGCCCGACCGCGTAAGACTCCTGCACCAACATTTGCCGATGCAGGCGGAGCAGATTGCAATCGAAGCGGACAACCTTTGCCGTCATCGTTTTCGATTGCTCGGTTATCGCGACGTCCCCTACGCCTCCGAGATCGATTGGCACCTCGATGCAGTGCATGGCTTGCGGGCTCCGCTCATTCCCTGGTTCAAGATCGATTTTTTAGATTTCAACCAGGTCGGCGATCACAAAATCACGTGGGAGTTGAATCGGCATCAGCATCTGGTCACTCTGGCGAAGGCATGGCTGCTGACGGCGGAAAGTAAATATACGGACGAGGTGTTTGCCCAGTGGTATTCGTGGCAGCGTGCCAACCCCTATCCGTTAGGGGCGAACTGGGCGAGCAGCCTCGAGGTCGGGTTTCGGAGTCTCTCTTGGATTTGGATCGATCAATTGCTGGCCAACAAGCCTGACAGGCCAGTCAATTTTGTCGATGATCTTAGACATGCGCTAGCGCTGAACGGCCGCCACATGGAACGCTATCTTTCGACCTATTTCTCTCCCAACACTCATTTGCTCGGCGAAGCGGTAGCGCTTTTCTTTATCGGAACGCTGTATCCTCAAATCCCTTCAGCCGAAAGGTGGAAGCGGACCGGCTGGAAAATCATTCTCAAAGAGGCTTCAAGGCAAGTTCGGCCGGACGGCATCTATTTCGAGCAGAGTCTCTATTACCACGTTTACGCGCTGGATTTCCTGCTGCATGCGCGATGCCTGGCCTTTCGCAATGATATCGAGGTTCCACCGGAATTTGATGTCGTACTTTGCAAAATGCTGAACTTTTTGCAAGCTATGGCGCAGGCAGGCTCTCCTGATGGTTTCGGCGACGATGACGGCGGGCGCCTTTTCGATTCCGCACGCAATCATTCCGAGCACATGGCCGATCCTTTGGCAGTCGGGGCGGCGCTTTTTGTCGATTCAAGCATTCGAGTTGGAGGCGGTCTCACGGAGGAAGCAATCTGGTTGATTGGGGAGCGCGCGTTGGGTGCCGCGGACGATTCAAAGTCGTGTCGCGTGGAGTCCTGTCATTTTTCGGATGGCGGAATCTACATCGTTGCTTCAGAATCGTTGGCGCAGCAAATGGTCATCGACGCAGGGCCGCAAGGCACTGGGCATGCGGGACACGGACACGCGGATGCTTTGAGCATTCGATTTTCTTTTGGTGGCCGGCGCTGGCTGACTGACCCGGGAACGGGCTGCTATATCTGTCCCGGCGGCGACCGGAATGAGTTCCGCGGAACTCGTGCTCACAACACACTGACCGTGGACGGCCTCGACCAGGCGGTTCCGGAGGGTCCATTTGCGTGGAGTTCGCTCCCGGAAACGCGAGTTGAGCTATATGTTTCTGCTCCAAGTTTTACTCTTTTTGCTGGATCCCACTCTGGCTATGAGCGGCTCCCGCGGCCGGTGCGGCATCGCCGGTTCGTCTTTCATCGAAAAAGTGATTTCTGGCTAATTCGTGATGTCGCTATAGGGAATGGCTCCGACTTGCTGGAAACTTCCTGGCACTTTATGCCGGATTTAATCGTGCTAGACCGTGGCGGACGGTTCGTCGCCAGTTCCGGGGCCGGGGAGCTTGCTCATCTCACCTTATGGCCGGCGGCGGACACCGCCTGGAAGAACAACATCGCTGAGGATTATGTCTCACCAGCGTACGGCGAGAAAGTTGAAGCGCGGGTACTTCGCTGCTCGGCTCAAGCCGACCTTCCAGCAGAACATGCAGTCTTGATGATCGCCGGCTTCGGCGATCAAAGTGAGGAAGCAAGCGGAGGCTTTCAGCGCATCGAGATTCCAAATACACATGTCGGAACCCCAGAATCGGTTTATCGTTATGAGCAGAGCGCAAACAAGCACTTCGTAATCTTTGGCATAGGCCCGGGGAACGCCTGGAGCTTCGGGCCTTGGACAAGCGATGCGCGATTCCTCTATTTTCGGTTGAAGAACCGGCGCGTCGAGCAGCTTTTCGTGTGCGGCGGAAGTAGAGTGCTGCTTCAGGAACAGTCCCTTGTCTCACAGGACAACCCGGTAGACTGGCTGGAGTGGACGAAAAGCGACGACCGAAGCCAGACCGCCAGTTCGGATGAAGCAGCAGACCGCTCCTTTCCTGCGCAGATCTCCGCGTCAGAAATTGTGATTTGAGGTCGCGAGCAGAGCGGGGGAATCGAGGAACCTGAACACATGTGTGGCATTGCCGGGATGATGAAATTCGGGGATGCGTCCGAAGTTGAAGCTTCGGCGCTCCACCGGATGTGTGCCGCCATGGTTCACCGCGGCCCCGACGACGAGGGCATCTATACCGATGGTGCGGTTGGAATTGGCATGCGCCGCCTGAGCATCGTCGATCTCGCCACGGGGCATCAGCCACTGAGTAATGAGGATGGCTCGGCCTGGATCGTTTTCAACGGTGAGATTTACAACCATGCGTCTCTTCGCCCTGGCCTCGAGAAGCGAGGGCATCAGTACCGCACTCAAAGCGATACTGAAACGATCCTTCATCTGTACGAACAGTACGGACGCGACTGCGTGCAACATTTACGCGGTATGTTTGCTTTTGCCATCTGGGATGCCCCACGGCAGCGCCTTTTCATCGCACGCGACCGTCTTGGCATCAAGCCGCTTTATTACCGTTTGACCCCCGATGACATTGTGTGGGGCTCAGAAATCAAAGTCGTTCTCGCTGCCCCGAGTGTTGACTGTCAATTCGATCGCTCGGTTCTTGCAGAATTTCTGGCTTTCGGATATCTATCCGGGGCGCAGACTTTTTATCGCGGAATTCGCAAGCTCATGCCCGGTCACTGGATGGAAGTTGATTTCAAGGGCCAGGTCAAGATCGAGCGGTATTGGGACTTAGCTACGGCAGAAAGCGAGCATTGGAAACCGCAGAGTTACTTCATCTCGACTTATCGCGAGATGCTGGAGGAGGCAGTCCAAAGCCATCTGATGAGTGACGTGCCGCTGGGAGTTTTTCTGAGCGGAGGCCTTGATTCAAGCGCGGTCGCTGCACTGATGACGAAAATCAGACGCGCACCCGTCGAAACATTTTCGGTCGGTTACGGTGAGGAGCAATACAGTGAACTGCCCTATGCGCGGATTGTCGCCAAGCATCTTAATTCGGTTCATCATGAGGTGCTGGTCAGTCAACAGGAATTCTTGGATGCACTGCCGAGCCTGATCTGGCATGAGGATGAACCGATTGTCTGGCCCAGCAGTGTTCCACTTTACTTCGTCGCGAGGCTGGCGCAACAACACGTGAAAGTAGTGCTCACGGGAGAGGGATCCGATGAAACTCTGGCTGGCTATACGCGATACGCTTTCACGCTGAAAAATGCCATGTGGGATCGCATTTACCGAAGTATCGTTCCCAAAGTGATGCGGGGAGGAATTCGCGGGTCAATTGCCAATTCCAAATTGATTGGAGCGACCATTCGCCGCAAGCTGTCCCACACGTTTCTGGCTCGGGATGGCAACTCCTGGGCGTCTTTTTACTTCGACAACTTCTTTTCAGCGTTCAGCGAAAGCGATCAGCGAGGCTTACTAAGTGACGCCGTCATCGCGGAGTGCGTGGCCGGATCGGCGTACGAAAACGTGCTGGATTATTGGGAGCACTCCAACGGCGAGATGCTGCACCGACTGCTGTACACGGACATCAAGACATATCTGGTCGAACTGCTCATGAAGCAGGACAACATGAGCATGGCGGCATCGATCGAAAGCCGGGTTCCATTCCTCGATCATCCCCTAGTGGAATTTGCCACGAACATTCCCGAGAATCTTCAGGTTGCCGGATTGGCCGGTAAGCACATCTTGAAGAAGGGCCTCGAAGATCTGCTGCCCCACTCCATTCTCTATCGCCCCAAGCTTGGGTTTCCGACCCCATGGAGCCGCTGGCTTGCTGGGTCGCAATTGGACGTGATCCGCAATCTGCTGCTCGAACCGCGATCTTTGGAACGCGGACTGTTCAAGCGCGAGGCAGTCGCGCGTCTGTTTGAGGAACATCGCTCTGGATATCGCGACCACTACGATCGCATCTGGCGTTTGCTGAATCTGGAGTTGTGGCACAGGGCTTGTCTGGAAAAAGAAGCAAGCGAGCGACCAGTTGCGGCTCTCGCACGCTAGCAGGCAGGCGGCACCATCAGGACGAGATCATATTGCGATAAAGCTCGCAATATTGCTCCCGAATCCGCTCCAGGCTGAAGTTTCGTTCCGCAAATTGACGGGCGCGGGAGGCCAGTTCCCGGCGGAGTTTTCCGTCTGATAGAAGTCTCTCGAGGTTAGAACTGAGAGCTTGTTCATCGTTGAGTGGAACCACCACCGCACGCCCATCAGACCCGAGTTCAATGTTCCCGCCCACCGAAGTGGCCAAAACAGGAACTCCGGCCGCCATGGATTCCAGCATCACATTGGACAAGCTCTCGGAGGCCGACGGTATCACCGAGACGTCCAGGCTCGCCAGAATCGATCGAATATCGCTGCGATCGCCGAGAAAACGAACTTGATTTCGCACTTCAAGATTCGCAGCTTCTTTCTCAAGATCGGCGCGAAGTGGGCCGTCGCCAACCAGCAGGTATTCGACATCCGGAAATTTCCGCCTCATTCGGGCCGCCGCTCGCAGAAGAACAATATGATTCTTGGCGTGAATGTTCATCCGAGCAATCATCCCAACGCGGAGATCGCCCTTCGGGCGCTCGAGTGCGGGCGCTGCCGGCGCAAATGCGGCTGCGGGCAAACCATTGCCAATAACCACGAGCTTTGAGCTTTTGAGACCGGCGCACAACAAAAGGTCGGCCGCAGCCTTGGAGTTGCACACGACTCGCTCGCACCAGCGAAACATCGCGAACTGCGCACGATTCTGCGCGCGCGTCAAAAGGTCCCCCAACTGTCGCTGGCTGCCGATCACGGGGACTCTCGCCAGTTTGGCGGCGGGAACGAGAGTCAGATTGACGTAAAAATCAAAGGAATGTGCGACGGCAATATGAAATTCGCGCAAATGGTTCATCAGCCGCCAGCGGCATCTGACAGATTCCAGGCCGTACAGACTGTTTCCCAATCCAAATTCCGGCCAATCGTCAAAACCAGAGCGCGCAAGATCATCGATAAAAGGCCCAGCCTTCTGAATGCACCCCAACCGCACAGGAGTACCCGACCGCTTCAACGAACCCGCCAACTCAACGAACTGTCGTTCACTGCCGCCTCTTTCGAGGCTATTGACCATCAGAAAAACGGGATGGGGGAAGGAGGCGGACGGATTCGCAGTGGATCCCGGGTGCGAGGCCACAACGTCGGTTGACGAGGAACTTCGCGGCGACACGCTCATGCATGGTTCCTGGCCATGCAATTGATGCGGGAAGGTTCCACACTCACAGGGTGAATTCTCTCCAGATAGTTGCGATGCCATAACTCCAGCATCAGCAGTCGCCAGATTCCTCCCGAATGGTCACGGCGTCCGCTGAAATGCTCGTCCAACAGTCGTTTGATGCCAGCCGGCTCAAAATATCCCCGCTGCAATGTGCGCGGCTCAAGCAGGGCAGACATGATCAGATCCCTCGATTCATGACGGATCCAGTGAACGAGGGGGATCGCAAAACCCTGCTTGTTGCGATATAGGGCTTCCTGTGGAACTCCAATCCGCTCGGCCAGTTTGCGGAGTATATATTTCTGCTGCTTGCCACGCAGTTTCCAATTTGTAGGCAGCGCGGTCGCCCATTCCACAAATACATGATCGAGAATCGGGACGCGAACTTCCAGCGATGTCGCCATGCTCATGCGGTCGACTTTGGTGAGAATGTCGCCGACCAGGTAGGATTTCGTATCAACATAAAGAAGTTTGTCCACGGGATTGGTTGCCGGAGCTTGATCGAAATACCGGTACATCACTTGTTCCGGGCCGCCGCCGTTGTTCAAACTTTTTCGAAGATCAAGCGAGAGGAGGGATATCTCGCGTTCGAACAAAGGAACGAACGAGATGCTGTCAACATAGCGTTCGTGCCAAGGTAGAGATACGCTGTAGGAAAGTCTTCTTCCCCGCAGATTCTTGGGCAACCAGGGGAAGATGTTTTTACGATAAAACCTGCCCGCCGCCAGCGGGAGATTGCCGAGAACCTCCCGGCGAAGGTTGATCGCATAACGGTCGTACCCGGCAAATATTTCGTCGCCTCCATCTCCGGACAAAGCGACGGTCACGTGCTTACGCGCCAGGCAGGAAACAAAATAAGTGGGAAGCATGGAGGAATCACCAAACGGCTCTTCCAGCGAACTGCTCAGCGTCTCCACTGTTTCCAGAATATTCGGCTCAACTACCAACTCGTGATGATCGGTGCCGAACCGCTGCGCCACCAATCGTGCATAATGCGCCTCGTTGAAATCTTCATGATCGAAGGCGATCGAAAAAGTCTTTACCGGCTTGGAACTCGCCCGCGCCATGAGTGCGACCACGGTGGAGGAGTCGGTTCCTCCGCTCAACAACGCGCCCAAGGGAACATCGGAGATCAGACGAATTCGAACCGCTTCCGCCAGCCGCCACTCTAATTCTTCCAGGCATTCTTCCTCGCTTCGCGGGGCATGGGTCCCGTATTGCGGCAAATCCCAATATTGCCTTACGCGGACCTGCCCTTTCTCGAATTCAAGCAGATGTCCGGCCGGCAGCTTGTGAATGGACAAGAATGCCGTAGCGGGATCAGGAATGTATCCGAAATACATGTACTGCAGAAGTGCCTCGTGATTGATGGCCGTGAGTTCGGGTGCTACGGCGTGAATAGACTTGATTTCCGAGCCAAACAGAAGCCGATCCTGCGAAAGCGCATAGTGCAGGGGCTTTTTGCCGAACCGGTCGCGCGCCATCAGCAATTTGTGGCGGCCTTCGTCATAGAGGGCGAAAGCAAACATGCCGCGAAGCTTCTGAACACACTCCGACCCCAGTTCCTCGTATAGATGAACAATCACTTCGGTATCGGTTTTGGTACGGAAATGGTGGCCGCGTTTTTCCAGTTCGGCGCACAGCTCAACAAAGTTGTAGATTTCACCGTTGAAGACAATCCAGACAGTTTTATCTTCGTTGAAAATCGGTTGATGGCCGCCAGCCAGGTCGATGATGCTAAGCCGGCGCATGCCCAGTCCAACACCGCTCGTTACGTAGATGCCCTCATCGTCCGGACCACGGTGTACGATCGCTTCACACATCCGGTGAACAGTGGCCGGATCCACTCCGCCGTCAGGATGCGTTTTAACAATTCCGGCTATGCCGCACATGCAGTATCCCTTTGGGTTCGTGTCGGGGACGGTTTGCGAAAGAACGCGAGAAGGTCAGCTCCGATCTCGTCGGGGAGCAGCCAACCGTTCAAAAGGCGTGGCCATTCGATTTCGAGTCGCAGCTAACTCTCCATTCCTCGTTAGGGCTCGCGACCATCGTTGCATCTTCGGGGGTGAATTAGATGGCTCGCCGCTCGACAAAGGTCCTTCCTTGGCGATGGCGAGCATCACCGAAGTGTAGGCCACCGCGAAGTAAGGAAAATATTGATACGCTTCAGGGGCAAAAAGTGCGCCCACCACGAATCCCACAAGAGTAGCGAACAATGCCCCGGCGAACAGGTCCATCTCCGGATCGTAGCCGCGAAAATTTCGCAAGTGTCTGAGATTGCCGAATCCCCGGCCG
>JASHOT010000043.1 GCA_030040965.1 Candidatus Sulfotelmatobacter sp.
CTAAGACCAGGAGAACCGGCTTTATTGGAATCGAGGTCTGAAGACGACTTCCGCTACGAATGCCTCTAGCGGCATCTCTCTCGTCGGCACGCGAATCAGCCCTTGCATTGCGTCTCTGCCGGAAAGTACCTAAGCCTTCGCTTTACTCTGACGCGGCTTCAATGGGCACGTGGTCCGATGGCTATTCTCCTCTTCCAGCAGCTCTTCAATCGAGGGCGCCAGAACTGCAAAACCGCAGCGAATGCATCTGGATTCCAGGGAAAATGCCTGATCTTCCACGACCGGGATACGAGTAAAGTCGTAATGTTCATACACCATAATTGAGTTCCTGCCATGAGGCTCTGATGGCTCGGCATATCGCTCGCCTCAATTGAATTGAAAGCACTCAGACTGCCAGACGAGATGTCAGGAGCGTTCCCGGTTGGAGCAGCTTTCACTTTCATGGATGTGAGAGTTCCGGCGTAAAAAACTCCGCGTGGCGTGTCGCAGCCAGATTCTCAAGCGCATGCGCGCGAGTCTCCCGAACTTCCGAAATCGAGCAGCCGAGAAGCAGGGCACACTCGTGCAGCGAGTAGTTCTCAAGTACGGACATGACGAACACGAACCGCTCGAAGTCCTCAAGCTGCAAGACAGCATCGACCGAGAAATGATCGCTTCGTTCGCTCGACCGTTGGGCATAAGAGGAGATCGAAGACGGAAGCGACGTCGACCGACTTGAGCGCGGCTTCAGTTCGCGAATCGCGTTTTGGATGATGGTGCGCTTTGCCCAAGCACGGGCCCACTCTTTGAATACGCGGTTCTCATTTACGCAGTCTTCAATACCAGACGCAAAACATTTCTCCGCTCTCTCATGATCTCCGGTAAGCAGAAAAGAAAGCTGATACAGGCCGCTCAGCCCTTCACTGAAGACCCTGCCAAAGTCCTTACGGTTGGCGTAGGGACTTCTATCTTTCACTCGACTGTGGATTCTCAGTTTCATTGCCTGGTGTCTCACACGGCTTGGCTTCCTGCACGGTCGTGGTTGCGCGCCGGCTTAGTTGCTTCAAAACCTGCTTCGTAAAAACTCCACGGCAGCAGAACTTGACTCCGTTGTTAATCAACTCAAGAAGTACGTTCTCGCCCTCCTGGCTGATGGTGGTTAAATGCTTCATCTCGACAACAACTTCGCGGTCACGAACATTCGCTCTTGCTTCATAGCAAGTATTCTTTAGCTCGGCTACCCAAGGTCCAACGAGCTTGCCCTCTACAATCAACCGGCACTGCCTGGGGCTATCAATGATCGAGATCCTCAGCATGGCTGCCTTTCCACAACCGTTGGTAGGCAAGGTTGGTGCCAAACCGCTCGGCAATGTAAGTCAAAGGATTTGCAACGCAGGGTTCAAACAATCTGTGTCGAGAGTCGAAATTGTCGACGTTTGTCCAACATCGGCTTATCGATGCCCGTTGACAGAGAAAGGCCGCAATAGAGGCCTGGCAATCAGGTCAAGGCTATGTTGGAGTAGGTCGTATGGTGAGGCTTGAAGTTTGCTGGGCGGGAGTACAAACAGAGGTGCAGTTCTTGTCCCCGGAACGTGAATCTGGCGAATAAGAACTCCTGCGCCACGCTGGCAGTGCTGACTTCCACGAGATGTTGAAGACGCAAACAACAGACCGTTCGACCTGCGATTTCGGTCAAACATATTGACCGGAGTCAATCCCAAATTTCCTCATGCGAGATAAGAGGGTTGTCCGGTTGATACCCATGCGTGCCGCTGCTCCGTCGACGCCGCCAACGCGCCCCTTCGTTTCAGTAAGCGCGCGCACAATTTCTTCGCGCTGCTTTTGGGCGCGTTCATCTCTTGGGCGATGGTTCCCGTTGAGTGCGTCCAGAGTTTCCTTCACGATTCGGGCAACGTCGGGCTGGCCTGAGCCCTTCACAACAGTGGCGGACTCTTGTGTACTCACTCTACGAAGTTCTCCGAGTGGGGCTTCGAGCGACCTGCCACGCGTCAGTATTACGGCACGCTCGATAAAATTCTCGAGCTCGCGAATGTTGCCGGGCCAATCCCATGCCGTCAGTCCTTTCATCACAGCCGGAGAAATGGCTTCGATCTTCTTCTGCATCTGCTTCGCGAACTTTTGCACGAAATAACTCACCAGTAACGGAATATCTTCCCTGCGTTCGCGCAAAGGTGGAATGCGGATCGGGAACACGTTGAGCCGATAATACAAGTCGCTGCGAAATTCTCGATCCGCGATCATCTTTTCCAGGTCTCGATTGGTCGCAGCCACCAGTCGTATATTTACTCTGCGGGTATGCGTGCTGCCCAGACGCTCGAACTCCCGCTCCTGCAGCGCCCGCAGTAATTTTGGTTGAATCTCAATCGGAATGTCGCCCACTTCATCCAGGAAGAGCGTCCCCTGGTCCGCCAATTCGAGTCGTCCGACCTTTTGTGCAATCGCACCGGTGAACGCCCCCTTTTCGTGGCCAAATAGCTCGCTCTCCAGAAGGCCGGTTGGGATCGCAGCACAATTCATCTTCACAAGCGTTCGGTCGGTGCGGCGGCTGCGGTCGTGGATGGCGCGTGCAATCAGCTCTTTCCCGGTACCGGTCTCGCCAAGCAGCAGCACCGTGGAATCGTTGGGAGCCACGGTCTCAACCAGTTCGAGAACATGCTTCAGCGTTGAGCTGTTGCCGACGATGTTATCAAAGTTCATGTCGCTGCGGATTTCTTCCTCGAGGTACAGCTTCTCCTGCGCGAGTTTATCTTTGAGTTCAGAAATCTCCTTGAATGCCATCGCGTTTTCAATGGCTATGGCGATTTGGCCACCTGCTTGGGAGAGGAATTCTACATCCTCGGTCGTGAAGGAAACGCCGCTGGTCCGTGCAATGCTCAAGAATCCGAGCGGTCGACCTCGATTCACCAATGGAATCAAACCATGATTCGTGAAGCCTTCAGCCATCAGCATCTCGTATTTTTCGGGCGGGTAATCTGAGGGATCGAGCCCATTCACGATTGCAGGCTTCAATGTCTCAAGAACACGCTTCCCGGCTCCGGCGATGGAGATGAGTTCGTCTTCTTTAATCAAGCCTTTGCTGTTAGGGAAATCGAGCGCGTATAACTTGGTCGTCTCCGATGAGGGCTGCAGGATCGAAACACCCACCGCGTCACACTGCATGACCTCGCGAATATTCGACACGATCGCTCGCAACACGTCCCGAGGCCGAAGGTTCGACGTAATACGTTGGGTCAGACTCAGAAGCAATTGCAGCCGGTCGTTTTGAGTTTGCAGGCAAGCCCGCGCGCTCTGTGCGCGCTTCAAATTCAAGCCGTCATCAAGCGCAAACGCGACGACACGCGCGATCAGCCCAAGAAAACCCAAATCTTCGTCGCTGAAAGGTGATGCTGAGTCGCGGGCGATTCCCAAACTGCCCAATCGCCGATTGGGAGTCGTCATGGGAATGCTGACCCCAAATCCGAAGCCCATTTCTCTTACCCATCGCCTGAATCGCGGAGACCGCTCTTCGGCATGCCAGTCGACGACTCGCGCGCGCTCGGGGCTGCTGATGGCCTCCCATATCGGGAGCTCCTCCATTGGCAGGTCGGGTAAAGGTGTAGCACCTTTACCGCAAACCCGATACTCAATTTCTTTGGAGTTCTCCTTCAAGACGGCCATGTACAGATGGTCGAAATACAGGAACTGGTCGAGCTCATTCGCAAGGCTCTTGGCCAACTCCTCAGGATCGCAAGAGGTGCAAAGCGCTTCACTGATTCGTACCACGGCTTCGTAGCGTTCGCTGGTGCTTTCACGCAGGATCGTATCGGTGCTCATACAGGTTTTCACCTAGACCATGGCGCGCAAGAAGTGTTTGAAAGTACTTGATGATTCAGGCCGCCAAAGGTCGCAATATCCTGGGGAAGAGTGCAGTACCTTTTTCCCGCGGCGACTTCGCTCACGATCGGCGAGGCAAAGAAATTCGACAATTTGCAAGCCGGATTGGGGAGCCAGCACACCAGAGGTAAAAGAGTTCGCGCGAGAGGCGGTTTGTTAAAGGAAACAATCTGGCTCTAACGTGCGATTTAGCAGGATGAAAGTCGAATTCTGGAGCCGAAATCTACCCAATTCGCGCACTCTGTCTTCGCCTGCTTGGGGATGGGATTCATGCGGATTACGTCTTTTCGGAGGCTCACTGCGGCAGTCCCACTTTCCGCACCAATTCGGCAAACCGTGGGTCGGAACGTATGGAATCGAGTGCGAAGTCAGTTTTCAAAGCCACTAGACCTTCATCATGTTCCTGAAACGCCGTGTTGAACCACTGGAAAGCCTGATCTTTGTCACCCAATCCGGCATACGCCTCAGCGATCCGGTATGCAGACCCATAGGCCGAAGAAGGATGAGTCTTGCGCTGTGTTTTCAAGGTTTCAATGCTTTGGCTCAGAGCGCCCTTCCACCCCGATGAATGAAATCCTTGTTCCATCGCAGATGTGATTTCGGAATCGTCACGGTCGCCGGAGAGTTGGTCATAGGCTTTCCATTCCTCAATCACCTGCGGATACATCTTCTTCCCCCAGTAGGCGATGGCCAAACAATAACGGGCACCGGCGAATGTTGGGTTCTCACTTGCCACTTCTTCGCAAATAGCAATGGCCTCGTCGAACCGTCGTGCGTCAATGTGGACGTTCCCCAGCACCACGCTGACGGCTGGTGACCGTTCGTCGAGCTGATGGGCACGATTGGCTTCCGCAAGTGCATCCTGTTCTCTGCCGCCAAGCAAGCCCAGCTCCTCTGCATATACCTCGTGTGCATCCGCGCTGGTGGGGTCGAGTTCAACCGCCTTCCTGAACTCGGTCAATCCTCCGACGAAATCCCATTCATACATCATCTTGTTGCTGCCCAGAGTGACGTGGGGACGGGCCAGGGTCGGGTCCAACTCGATTGCCTTGAGGGCGGCAGCGTTCGACTTCGGATAGTTTTCACTGGCGCTCGCACCGAAGTCAGGCAATCGGCCATAGGAATACGCCAGCCCTGCGTACGCCAGCGCATAGCCGGGGTCTTTCGCGATGGCCTGATTGAAATAGGTTATTGCGGTCTCGAGGTCAGCAAGAGTCCGTTTGTCGTAGTAGGAGCGACCCTTCAAATACAGCTGATAGGCTTCTGGACTTTGGGTGCCTTGTTTCTCGGCCTGCTGGTCGTGAGGCTGCCACGAGGGTCCCCCATCCTCCCATTGGTTGTCTGTAAGCTGTTCGACTTGCGTGCCATCGTAACGCATGACAAAGATTTCACCGTACGGCTGCGCGGCTGTGTCGCCATTGAGCGCTTCGTCCTTGAATCCCATCCGGCTGCTTGTGAACACTATCCGTTCGCCGTCGGGAGACCATCCTAGGTGAGCGTCGTTGCCCTTGGTGTGAGTTAGCTGACTCACGTCCTTACCGTCGGGACGAATCGTGAAGATTTCAAAATCATCACCTATCTTGCGAACGAAGGCGATCAAGTCGCCTCGCGGAGACCACACCGGGAAGTTGTCGTAGTCCGTGGTGAGCACGGTAATCGAGTGGTCATCAAGTTTAATGATGCGCAGGCCTGTCCCATCGGGGCCAGTGGTTCGGTAGACGATATGCTTGCCGTCGGGCGCAAACGAGGGAAACGCATTACTGTTCGGGCCGGATGTGATGACGTGAAATCCGGAGCCATCGGCGTTAACCATACCCACTTGCGCCGGTGCGACCGGCTTCTGATCTTCCGAGTCAAATACGGTGAACAAAGGGAAGTCGCCGATTCCAAAGATAATCTTCTGTCCATCAAGAGACCATTGCGGCCCCAGAATCAATTCCCGGCGTTCAAGAATCGTGCGTGTCGGTTTCCCCTCTTCGACGATTAGCAACTTAGCAGTTTTCGTCGCTTGGTCCGGCTTCATCACAGCGAATCGTTGGCCGGTTGGATCGTACGCTGGCAACAGCGCCGTCGTGGACAGCTCGTAGTTCGGATTCCGACTCCAAAGCTTTACTGGCTCGGCGGTGTACGTTTCGTTGTAGCGGCTATAGACGACGTGCGTGCCATCGGGAGACCAAGAAGGGCTGTATAAATCGGAACCTGTGGGGCCGTGCTTGCCGGTTCCGTAGAAAACCCCGTGCGCAGACTTGTCGTTGCGAAGATAGGCGAGCTCACCCGATGCCAACATAGACGGAGTCATCTTGACGCCCGGACCCACCGCCAAGGGCTTCAACATACCGGTCTGGACGTTGATCTGGACTAGTTGCGTATCCCCGTCTTGGTCGCTTCCCCGATACGTCCATGTTTCCTCAGCGGTCATGCAGTAGGCGATCACGCTTTTGCTGTCCCGTGTCCATTTCGGGCCGCCGCAGAAATTCCCATGCGCCGAGATGCGCCTAAGGCCGGTGCCATCCGGGCGGATGAGATAAATGTCGACCAGGTGGAGCCGTTCCCAGCGTCCTTTCGCGGGCGGGAGACTACTCCCCCGGTCCGACGAAAACGCGATCCACTCACCATTAGGAGACCATGCCGGCCGGAAGTCGCCGCCGTCGCCGGACGTCAGCGGCCTGGCTTTGCGCGTGATCAGGTTCAGCACCCATAGGTTCGCTCTTCCAGCGGCACGCGTGCTGACGAAGACCACTTGTTTGTCGTCGGGTGAAAGAGACGCTTGGTCGTCAAAGGCGGGGTCATCGGTCAATCGTTCGAGGCTAGTTCCGTCAGGGTGGATACGATAGAGATCGGCTGATCCGCCGCGTTCCGAAGTGAACACAATCCAATCCCCGCTCGAAGACCACGCCGGATTGTAGTCGAGCGCTCCTGACTGCGTGAGGGCCCGCTCGCCAGAGCCGTCAGCATTCGATATGAATAACCTTGCCTCCGATGGAGCAATCCGCAAGAAAAGAATGTGATCGGCCGCCAAACAGAACGACGAGATTGTCGTCGCCGCGACGAGAAACAACAGCCAGCGGAAAGGACGAATCATCACTACCTCCTAAACGCGGTAGATCGTTACTTCCCCGAGCCGCTTGGTTGCTATTTGTATGTAACTCATCTTCACCGCGAGTTGTTTACTTCAAATATCGATCGAGCCAATCGATCCAATACTGGTATAGGTCGGATTTGTCCCTCCCATCTGCGTGACCTTTTGACATTCTCGTGCGTGTTTTTTAACCCTTGGCTACTTCGTTACGTTCCGAGTGGCTTGGCGGCGATGCAAAGCGCAATCAACCGCTCAGCTCACCAGATGCGCACTCGCTCCGCAGGCGGGCGATACATACGGTCTCCCGGTTTGACGCCAAACGCCTCATACCAGCCGTCCACGTTTTGCAACACTCCAAGTACCCGAATTTTGTCTGAGCTGTGTACATCACTTACGGCAGCTTCTCGCAGCTTGGCAGATCCAGCCGAAGGGTGCGAAAAACGGTTGGCCTGAACCCTGATCCGGCCCGCGTTCGGTCGTCCGAGCCTGAGCCCTGGCTTGGCCGGGCACAGAGAGCGTTAGCAGCACCACCACGATCCCGAGCCGCATTTTGCTCTCCCAAATCACTTGATCCTTCTGGCGTGGATTTCTTGTCCGTCCAAGCGGTGATAGGTGTAGCCCGTGACATGGCCTTGAGCGTCACGGACAAACGTCACGCTCCCCAGATCATTCTTCACGAAAAATGTTTCAGACCCTAACGGAAAGTACTCTTCGTCCATATTTTCGCCGAAGTCTGTCCATAGCTTCCCGTCCTTTACCGTCACGGTCTCCGCCTGATCCAGCGGACGCCACTCATATTGGCCAACATTGGCCAACATAGTCTTTAAGAATGCTGGTATCCACGGCAACAGGCTTGTGGAAATTTACGGGCAGATTGCCCCACTGAATCGCAATGAGTAGCCATGAGCCGTTTTGCTTGATGTAAGTCTCCGTGTAACGCTGTTCACTGATGATGTCGGCATCCGTAAACTGCTCGTGTATGGTAACGCGGTAGTTCAGCACGGCTGTACTTCCGTAGACATGGACGACGTAGTCACGCGGATTCACTCCGTGGTCATAGGCGAGAGGCAGCTTCCAGTTCTCCATCATGTGGGCCTTGTGGTTCGTATCGAGGACTCCATCGTCGTCGCTAAACATGCAATCATCCGCTACGATACGGGACCACGTCGCATAATCCCGCTTTTCACTAGCCTCAACGCGTGCTGTGTGGGCATCGAGCACTTCCTGTTGGGCGGGTGAGAACTTTGGCTGCTCAGCGGCGTCGCTCGTGGCTGCGATACGAGTGCACTTCCCGCTCATGCCTACTTCCAATGGTTTATCGCCCTCGCTCCACTCGTCGGTGTATTCATAGGAATCCTTTGAGACAAACCTTATGGTGTACCGCTGGTGGAAACTTTTTCCAGCTACAGTACTCTCACCCGGAAAAGTCCATGTGTCGCCGTTCACCGTACCTGTCTGGTTTTCCACTTCTCCCGTGTTGCGGACTCCGTGTTCTTCGTACTTCTTGGAAATCGGGTTGTAGTATTGGAGGAAAGTTTCGCTTTCTTTCGTGCCGCCGATGTCTACTGTTTCAGTGCAGAGCAAGCCAAATCCGTCTGCCGTCCATTTGCACTCATCTATGCCGCTGACCTTCATCGCCGGTGAGTTCGGACCAAGTGCCCCGGCTTTCACTTCACCTTGTTCCTGAAGGTGCCGACCATCACTGCGAGCTTCTAAATTTCGGGGCCAGGCTTCGGCAGCGCCTCCGTAGACTGAGCGCGAGCGGTGATTGGAGTTGCAGCACAGGCCAGCACAATCGCAAGCAGGTTTATCAGGCGACGCATTATTATAGGACCCTCCTTTGCCCTCGTTCTTCGAGATTTGCGGTTCAATGCGATACCGGTTCTCGGTGTATACGCGACTAAAGACGATTGCCACGATGACGAACACGATGGGAGCGACTACGCTCGCTTCCGGGCCCACACTTCCACCGGTCAGCCAGTTCGGCCCTTTGAGTTCGGAATTCAGCAGGTTGTGATAAGGCGCGTAACCGCTATCGGACAATCCGTAGAAAAAGGTTGTTGCCCAGTCGTATGCGGCGTGGAATCCCGCGGTCAGCCAGAGATTGCCGGTGCGCCGCAAGAAAAGGCAATGCAATATTCCGAAAGCCACAATCATAAGAAGACCGGCTTTGCTCTCGCCGGGATTTCCGGCGTGCGCGAGCGCGAATAACCCGGAGAGGACGGCGGCTGCGGGCCAGAAGCCCATGCCTGTAGTCAGGGTATATTGAAGATATCCGCGAAACGCGAATTCCTCGGTCAGCCCGACCAATACAAATGCACCTGTCCATGCGGCGGTCGCAGTTGCGATGGTGCTTCGGTGAATGGCAAGGCCCGTCAGCCGGAAGCCATGAAGCGCGAAAATTCCCGCCAGTACGGCGCTGACGGTGGCGAACCCGATTGCTGCGCCGATCCAGAAATCGAGTCCGAAGGCGGAGCGGAGCGTCAGCCCGTACTGCGAGAACTTGCGGCGTTCGATACGCGCCATGATCAATGCCGCCACGACGAGGACGAACAGACGCGGGCCATCGGCCCCAAACACCCGCGTTGGATCGAGCATTGAGACCGGGGTGCCAGCGTCGGTTTGACCGTGACCAAGCAGCCGCATGATTCCAGACAGACTCAGCCGCAGTGCCACCACAATCGCGAGAAAAATCAGCGCGCGCCAGCCTGCGCGGATGCCGTGTGGGCTGCGGAAGAATGTCTTCACAAGGCTGGGCGTTTCCCGGACCGCCCCGCCAGATTCATCCGAAACAACCTGTTCACGGTATGACGACATAGACACGGCGTCCTTCACGGGTGATCCTTCATCCAGCGCAAGAGTTCCGCATCGAACAGCTCCGGTTCCTCGTATGGAGGCGTATGACCGCTGCGCTCGAACACCCTCACGGTTAAATCCCGGAATTTCGGCCTGATCGGGTCCCACACAGACGGCGGCCCACAAGCGAAGTCATAACGCCCAAGCGCGAGGAATACCGGCCGGTCAAAGGTGTCGAGTCCCTGGGTGATATCGATATCGCGGAAAACGTGTCCCCAAACATAGTGAAACATGTCCCGGTTGAATCGAACACCCTCCCACAGCGGTGACGCATCGAACCGCGGGTCGTACCAAAAGCGCGGACCTTCCCGGATGTACCATTTGGCAAATTGATCGTCCGGAGGGACGGAGTCTACCTTCTCGTCGGGAACTCGCTGCCGGTTTTCCTGCAGGATTGCTTTGCGTTCGGGAGAAACCGATTCCTCCCAATACCGGTTGTTGGCCTCCAAAAATGCCGGGCTGTAGTTCGGCGAGTTCGCGATCATGATCACGTGCGATACGTTGGCTGGATACTTTTTAGCGTATTCGAGCGCCATCAGCGCATGGCCTGACTGACCGATGATGGCGATGCGCCCAAGCCCGAGCTCTTTCCGGGCGCGCTCGATGTCATCAAGAATCGTGTCCAAGGCGAACTCTGACGTGTCCACGGGACCGGGCGAAGCTGCAAAGCCCCTATGGTCCAGGAAAACCAAACGCAGGTGTTGGCGGAGATTCTGGGAAAAGACACGCGGGTAGTAAACTGCGCTCCCGATCACGATCGCGGGCGTGCCGGTACCCTCGATGCGATACCGCAACTGGAACTTTCCAGCGGCGATCGTGCCCGTGTCAGATCTAGCTTGCGTCCCCGCCGCCTCTTGAGCAAAGATCTGGCTGTCGCGTTGATGAAGCGAGACAGCCAGCAAAGCTCCGAACAGTAGCAGAGTCGGCATCTGCCGTCCTTCATTTGCAAGTTTCATGGATTTCCTCCGGTCAACGGTGGAATCGAATTGGAAATATAAATTGCGAGTTTCTGAACTTCTGGACTAGTTTCCGGAGCTCTTGCGCAGATTGAGCACGTGCCGCTGTCGAAGGGGCCACCACAGGCCAGCGCAAATGCCCGCAAGCTTGCGAGAGAACGCATTGAGATCCTCTTCTTGACTTGCGTGTTTGTAGACTTGCCCTGGGACGGTATCTCAAGGCACCGTGCAGTTCGTGCTCGCCGAGCACGGGTCGGGTGGGAAATAGACCGACGTCGTGCCAAGTCCGATGACCCATACCTCGGCTGACGCGACGCAGCCGCCGTTAGGCGCGGTCACGACCGGCAGCACTTCCGCGCGCTGTCCGAGCTTCGTCACCAGCGTGGTTCCCGGCAAATCGAGCGATGCCGCCTGGCCGGGAGCCAGTTGAACATTCAGCGTGTTCCCCACCTGCGCGCCCTCTGCATTGGCAAAGCTAAGTTCGCCGACGCAGGGATCGGGCGGATACGCGACCACGTTCAGCCGCACCGTTTGCAGTTCCGTAACGCCGATCATGCCGAATATTGGAATCGTTGGATAACCGGCTGCGCCGGGAACGGCAACGCTGGAGATGCCCAGCAAGTTGTCGTAAATCTCCGTCGAGGCGCTGCACTGGCTGGCTACGCCTGCGGCGAGAGTCACGGTCGGCTGAACTTCGACTCGCTGGCCGGGCGTGTTCGTCAGGCTGTTCCCATTCAGCGCCAGCGACGCCGATTGTCCGCCTTGCAGCGTGACCGTCAAAGTCGCGCCCAGGGGATTGCCGTTCACGTCCTGAAATCCAAGCGTGGCAAAGCAAGGATCTGGCGGAATGGCGACGATGTTGAGTTGCAGCGTTTGCCCGCGCACCAGACCGATCATAGGAAAGTTGGTGTAGTTCGACAGGCTCTGAGCCGGTGCGAGATTGGCAAACATGAGCACAACGAGTAGGTTCATAATCCAAAATGTTTTTGACTGAAGTTTTGTGGTCATTGTTGTTCTCCTTTGGCAATCCTCGTTTCGGAAATGGTTTTGCCGGCATTGTTATCGCGATGGCTGCCGAGGGTTTTCCTCGCAGCCAGGGGTGTAACTGAGTGATAGCCGACCGCTTGCTCTTCCGGCACGCCAAACAGCTCCGGATGTAAATACTTGCCCTGTTCCTGAGGCGGCTTTTCTACTTCGACCTGGATGCGGTGCGCATCGGCGTAAGCGTCGTGGCGAATACCGGTCACCTGCCACGAAACTCGCCCTCCCGCTTTGCCGCCGGAGATGCGGAAGCGATTGCCGGAGATTTCGTGCGCGACATAGAGACTCGGCTGAGGCCTGCCAATCGAAGTCAACTGATAGCGGAAGTCGCGATTCAGCGCCTCAAAATAGCCCGGCAGGGTAATCCACGCTGCCCCGTGAGCATCGAGCGTAGCCACGCCGTTGTAGATGTTCATCATGTCGGGCGATTCGACGAAGGAGTGGTACAGATACTTGTTGGCGGGGTCGAGGGGATGGTCGATCTTGAACGAGCCGCTGCCTTTGCTGAGGCTGCCCTGGATGCTGACATCACCCGAGGGATTGATGGTCATCAGGTTGGCACCGTTCTGGTTGCGGAAAAAAATGGTGCCGCTTTGGGTGCTGTTGATATAGAGATTGCCGTTGGTCTCTCCCAGCAGAGCGTAATTCGTGCAGTTGCCAGCAAATCCACCGCTGGCGATGAATCCGATGCCGGCATAAGTCGTTCCACATCCACCGTTGCCAATGAGGGCGTGCAGAGTGGTCGCGCCGAGTACGTCCAACGCTGCCTGCGGAGTGGTGGTTCCGATGCCAACGAATGTGCTGGAGGCGGCGCCGTTCACGCCGTTGATGCTGCCCAGGACGAGGGCATTGCTCTCGGAAACTTCGGCATAGGCGCCGATGGTTGTGGCATTGGTAAGGGTACCCGTTGAGAAGAGTGCGTGCGATCCGACTGCCGTATTACTGTTGCCGGTCAAAGCACTGCTGTCTGCCGTGTTTCCCGCATAGTAGCCATCGGAGGTGTTTCCGTTGCCTGTGGTGTTCGAGTAGAGCGTGTACTCACCGGTGGCTGTGTTATTGCTGCCCGTGGTGCTGAACTCGAGTGCTCCGGCGCCGCTGGCAGTATTGAAAGAGCCGGTGGAGTTGCTGGCCAGCGCCCCTGTGCCATCGCCTGTGTTACTTTGTCCCGTACTGTTGAAGTACAGTGCCTGTGCGCCCGTCGCAGTGTTATATATGCCTGTGTTGGAGTAGAGAGCCGTCCAGCCGGTGGCAGTGTTGTCGAAGCCCGTGGTATTGATGGCAAGGGCCTGGTAGCCACTGGCGGTGTTGTTGTAGCCGGTGGTGTTGTTTTCCAGCGACTGATAGCCGGTGGCACTGTTTCCGGCGCCGGTGGTGTTGCTGTCAAGAGCGTATGCTCCATAGGCAGTAATGCCGCCGGCGCTCGTGTTGGAAGAAAGCGCCAGAAAACCTGTAGCAGTGTTGCCAAGGCCGGTCATCGTGGAGTTCCCTGCCGGTCCGAAGAATCCGTTTTGGCTGGCGACAGAACCGTATACAAATTGACTGCCTCCGATGTTTAAGCCGGTGGCGGAATTGATCGCGCCCGTCGCCGTCAAATTGCCGTTGACCGTCTGATTGCCCGTAAAAGTGTTCGCCGTCGCAAGTTGCGGGTAAACGCTGTTCAGCGCCGACGTGTTCAGGTTTAGAGTGACGTTGCCGCTAGAACCACCGCCGGTCAGGTCGGTGCCGGCCGTCACACCCGTGACCGTGCCGGTTCCTGCCGATGCGCAAGCCCACGCGCTGCCATTCCACTGCAAAATCTGACCGGACGCGCATGCACTGGTCAGGCTGAGATTCAGAGTGCCACTCGTGCCACCTCCGCTTAGGCCGCTGCCGGATACCGTGGTGACGCCCGTGATCGTGCCGTCGCCTCCGGCAAAGGCGATATCCAGCTCTGCGGGATGGCTCGTCGACGTGCTCTCTTTGCTATCAAACGTCGCTCCGAATGTGCTGTTCGCGACCAGCGCGATGCCATCGTTGGTCTCACTTCCACTCAGCCACGCCTGCACCGCCGAGGTGACGTTGATCAGGATGTACTGGTTCTTATCGGCGGTCGTGAGGCTGACGCCGGAAGCGATCGTTCCGCCCAGCGCGGGCGCATTGCTCGCGTTGATCGTGCTTTCTGTCCACGCCCCGTTGACGTAGTCCACGTTGAAGCTGCCGGCCGTAGTGACCGAGTTTACATAAAGCTTCAGCGTAGCCTGGCTGATGTTCGCCGTAGCTGGAATAGCGGACAAATTGAATTGGATGTAGGCGATTTCCGTGGCCCCGTTCACGTAGAGCAGGGTGGCTGCGCCGTAGTTCGTGCTGGAATCGGCAGTGTTGGTGAACGAGTCGCCGAGCGGCGTGATCTGCGCGTAGGCCCCGCTACACGCGAACACAATCAGCGGCAGAACCGTTATTAAATTTCGTAGAGTCTTTTTCATCGCAGTCCTCCTTGTGTGTCGTTTGCCTGGGGTGCCTACCCGGCTTCTATCGCGTCGTCTTCACAGCAGCAGCAATGGGAGCCGCCAAAGGCCGCGCGGCACGGCGTTGTTCCATCCGTTCGCGGCGCAGCTGCTGTTGTTGTTCCATCTTCTGGTATTGCGCGGTCACGTCTGTCAGGCGCACGTTCTCATAGCCGCTACGCTTGGCCACGATGCGGTAGTCGAAGCTGATGCTCGACTGCCCGCCTCCAAGTTCCCGCACCTCAAACGAGCCGGCTGACTTCTGGCTCACATAAAGCCCCTTGCAGTCGCCGCTGGGAGTCAGGAAGACGTGATAGCCGGTTGTAGTATTGACGGTCGAAGCGAAGGTGGGATCGAGCGCGACCGTAACCGCGCCGTTTGTCAGCGTTGCCGAGCCAAAATCCTCGAACCAGTTCTCCGGCGACTGCATCGCGTAGAGCGAAACCTTGCGCGCTCCACCATCTGCGTCAACTACACCGCTGACTGTGCCGCTACAGCTCATATTGGCACTGGCGTCGATCGCGCAGGTGGCGTCACTCGATCCGCCCCACGTCTGAAGGACCAAGCCGGTCGTGCTGGTGGTAAAGTTCTGAGCGTAAATGGTTGGCATTTGCAGGTTGTCGCTGCTGTTGTTGAGAAACTCTCCCCCGATGTTATCGTCCGCCGTCCCCAGTACTCCTCCGGATCCTTGGTTCGCCGGTCCGCCGGTATCGCCCCAAACCCCAGCGCCGTAGCCGTAACCAATACCCGTTTGGCTTTGACCACTAGACTCCCCGGTGACCCCCAAGTTCGGGCTCATTCCTAAAACGCCGTAACCCGAGGAACTCGAACTAGAGCCCGCGACTGCCACGCTGCCAGAGGTCGTATTCATGGCGTAAGCCGCCAACGTGGCGTAACCGCTGGGGCTATTGTTAGCGAAGTACCCCCCTGATCCGTCATCAGCCGTGCCGTTTACCGCTGTGTATCCTTTGTCTGCCGTGTCGCCCCATATCCCGCCAGTCACGCCGAGACCCGAGCCAAGCACGCTGGGTTTATCTTTAATTCCGTATATCCCTACGCGTGGACTGGTGCCCAGCACCGCATAACCCCCCGAACTATCGCCGGTCGCGCTGATCGCGGCTGTGGCTCCCGATGTCAGCGTGTTCGTCACCTGCAGCATCTGCGAACTGTTCGAGCCCGTGACTGCAACGGTGTTGTTGATGGTCTGTGTTCCCGTGAATGTGTTGGCAGCGTTAAGCAGCGGAACTGTACTCGTATTGAGACTGAGGGTGACGGCGCCGCTCGTGCCGCCACCGGTCAGGCCAGTTCCCGCCGTTACGCCGGTGATGGTGCCCGTCCCGGCCGACGAGCAGTTCCACACGCTCCCGCTCCACTGCAGAATCTGATTGGTGCCGCAGTCCTTGTTTAGTGAGAGCGCGAGGCTACCGCTGGTTCCCCCGCCTGAAAGTCCACTGCCGGAGGCTGTCGTCACGCCGGTGATCGTGCCGTCTCCGGTGCCAGGAAAAATTTGTCCCTTGGCGAAAGTGATCTGGCCGTCGCTCGCGATCTGCAGTCCGGTTTGCGTCAGATCGCTCGTCCCTGAAGCGAACAGCAAGCTCAAGGATGCGGCCGGCGTCGGGGTGTCATTGCCGGTCGGCTGCGCCTGCCACTGAAATGTCTGCGTGACCGCCGCTGATGTGCTGCTGTTGTAGGCCGAAGCCAGAAAGTCGAGCGGCCGCGAGTTGTATCCCGCACTAAAAGTTGCCGTCCCCATCGACGGCAGGCTCAGCTTGCCGGCAACGTTGATCGACGATGTGCCGGTCTGCGTCAGGATCGAGTTCTGGATGTTCGTCGCTGTCGAGAACGCGGCGATCGTGCCCACCGCTCCGCCGCTGGTGGTGACATCGGACGAGGTATCTGACGAAGGCGCAGCCGATGCGTTCGCCGTCAAGTCGTCGGAACCTGTCACTGTCGTTGCTGCCCCGCTCGCTGGCGCCAGCACGAAGGCCGAAGGTGGCAGTCCCCCTAAAGTCTGCGCATCTCCTGCCTTCAGTGCGTACGGCGCGCTGACCAACAGCACGCGCGGCTGTTCGGCTTCCCCCTCGACCTGCACGCCGAGCCAGTGCGCTTGACCCGCGATGAAAATCTCAGCTGGCAATCCCGAGCTACTGGTCGATCCCAGCATGACCGTGTAACGCCCGGTGTTGTCCGGCTGGACGTTCTGCGATTCCAACCACAGCGCTGCCCCGCCGGTCTGCTCCGAGTAAAGAGAAAACGTGACGGCGACTGTTCCCGTCAGCGGCCTGCCGCTGCCATCGGTCAGCACCCCGCTGAAGTTGACCAGCGGCGGCACAGCGACGTTGGTGTTCGTCGCCACAACCTGCTGTGCCTGGCTGCAGACACAACCGAACAGCAGAACGATCACACTCCCAACGAGTTGAACCCGCCTCATAAATCCTCCTTCGATTCGTGTATTCCTGTGCCTGAAGGCCCGATGCGCCTCACGGCGTGGCGATGAAACCAAGCGTTTCCCCGGTGAGGTCGCTATATTGCCCGACAATCACTGCTCTGTCGTTGATACCGCTCGGGTAGGTCGCGATGGCATTGGGCACATCGATCGTGGTAAATACGCCGCCACTTAACAGAAATCCATGCTCGCCGTCGGTGTCGCTTGCAAGGCATGCGGTCGTCAGGCAATACGCGCCGACAATGCTCCCTGCATCGTTGATTCCGTAAGCAAACGTCCCAATTGCCCCGGGAACATCAATCTGCGTATACGTACTACCGCTGAGCAGGAAACCGTGGTAAACCCCAGCAGAGTCGTTGAAGTAACCGACGATGTCTCCAGCGTTGTTGACCCCAACGGCCTCTGTATCTTCGCCTCCGGGAAAGTTGAAGGACGTGTAAGTCGCGCCGCTCAATTGAAAACCGTATTCGAGCCCGTCGTCGGATCCCTCCCACACGCCGACGATCAGGCCGGAATTGTTGATAGCCGTCGGCAATGTCTGGATGGCGCCCGTGAACGGAACCTGGATCTTGGTAAAAGTTCCACCGCTCAGCAAATAGCCCTGAACGTGGTTTGCCGCGTCAACATATTGACCAACGATCTCGCCGGAATCATTGACTCCATCGGTTTGCTGTAAGGAGAACCCGGGAAGGCTCACGGTCGAGAATGATTCGGTGGTCGTGCCTTTTTTTTCAGTAACCTTCATGAGCATTCCGCTTCCATATCCTTCCTGAGGCTGCACGGAGCCATAGGCTCCCGTGATTTCCATCTCGGAGGTTGTGACGCCCAAATTGATGGAGTAGCCACCGGTGTACGGAGCGTTGGGAAAACCAAAAAAGGTAAAGGTGTAAGAGGTCGACCCCGGCGGCGGAACTTGCCCCGTTTGTTGCGGCTGAGACGTGAGTTCAGGCTGGTGCCGCCGCAATGTCCCACCTTTGCCTTGCGCCGAAGTGAAAGACGCGCCGAACAGCGTCGCCAGGATGCTCAATACTGTGATCGTATTCAGACTTGGTCTTGTCATAACGCTCTCCTTGATCGCACTCGATTCTCAGTTGCCGGGCGCGCGGGAAATGCCGCTACATGGATTACGGCGTGGCCATGAAACCCTCGTTCATGCCGGCGGCATCCTCGTAAAAGCCGACGACCTGGCCCTTGTTATTAATGCCGACTGTCTGCGTCATGTACTCGCCCGGGACCGCGATCGTGGTAAAGGTTCCTCCGCTCAGCACAAACCCCTGCATGCCCTCGTAAGTCGAAATGCATTCGCTGGTCGTGCAGTAGCACCCAACGATGTCACCGGAATCGTTGATCTCACCAACTCCGGTCTTGGTTGCGCCCGGGAAGTCGATCGACGTGTAAGTTCCCCCGCTTAACAGAAAGCCGTGCTCGACTCCGCTGGTGTCGATGTAGTTGCCAACCAGGTCGCCGTTGTCGTTGACGTCGTCGGCCTCGCTGTAGATAGCTCCGGGGTAGTTGATGGACGTGTACGTGCCGCCGACGAGTGTGAAGCCAAAGTATTCGCCGTTTGCGGCGTTGTAGATACCGACGATCTCCCCGGCATTGTTTATCCCGAAAGCGTCGGTGTCATAAGCACCGGGAAAGGTCACGTTCAGATCGGTAAATTTGCCGCCACTCCGCTCATAGCCGTGGATGCCACCGGAACTGTCATAGTAGCCGCCCACAATTTGACCCAGGTCATTGATGGCAAACGCCCACGATTGCGGTTCATGCGGGACATTTACAGTCTCGTAGGTTTCGGTGACGGTTTTCGTACCCGACAGGTGGGAAAGAAATGCACTATTTTCCATCCCGTAATAGCCGACAATCTCCACTTTAGAAGTCATCGCACCTTCGTTTGTCCCGAAGGCAAGTGTGTACAGTTGGCCCGGATAGTTCAGCAGAGTAAAGCTGTAAGAGGTTGATCCCGGCGGCGGAACGTGCCCCGCCTGTAGCGGCTGAGACGTAATCCCCGGCCGGTTCCTTCGCAATATCCGTCCCTTGCCTTGCGCCGAAGTTGAAGACCCGCTGAACAACAGGGCCGCTAGGATGCTCAAT